>JBEPXK010000045.1:0-13539 GCA_041641915.1 Planctomycetota bacterium | reverse complement strand
GCGCAGCGATAGGTGGCCCCGGTGGGGCCACCGGGCCGACGCAGCGCAAGCGCAGCCCCGCAGCGAAGCGAGGAGCAAGCGCAGCTGGGATGCGCGTGAGCGCGCGAGGGGGCAGCGCCCCCTCTGAGGGAAGCCGTCAACCTCCACTGCCTTTCGCTTGACCTTCTCCGGGTCGTGACGGTAGGATGGGAAGCCGAGTATCCCCGCTGTCGATCCATGATGCATATGGGAATGACGATGCCCGATTCTACCTGCGAGAGCCAGACCGCCTTCTACGCCGCCGACCGCAAGCGGCCGCCCAGCGAGGATCCGCGGGAGCTGCAGGCGGAGCTCGCCCGGCTGCGGCCCTTCGCCGAGCTCGGGCGGATGGCCGCGACCGTGGCCCACGAGGTACGCAACCCGCTCGCGGGCATCAGCGCCAATACCGAACTGCTGCGCGAAAGTGTGAGCGCGCGCGAAGACCGCGAGTCGATCGACATCATTCTCGGCGAGGTCGACCGCCTCGGCCGGCTGGTCAGCGACCTGCTCCACTACACCCGCGAGAGCGAGCCGCGCAGCCGCCCGCTCGACCTCGGCCAGCTCTCCCGACGGGTCTGCGAGCTCTCCACCCGCGATGCCGAGCAGGCGGGGGTGTGCATCGAGACCGGGGGCGCCGGCTACGCCGAGGGCGATCCCGAACTCTCCTGTCAGGCCCTGCTCAATCTGGTGCGCAACGCCATCCAGGCCTCGCCCGCTGGCGCCACCGTCCATCTCCAGGCGGTGGACCGCAGCGTGCTGGTCATCGACCAGGGCCAGGGGGTACCGGAATCGATCCGCTCGCGCCTGTTCGAGCCCTTCGTCACCGGTCGCACCCGGGGGCTCGGCCTCGGGGCCGCGGTCGCCCGCCGGTGTCTGCGCCGTCAGGGCGGGGACGTGGAGCTGGTCCAGTCAGACGCCGAGGGCAGCCGCTTCCGCGTCAGCTGGCGCTGAGGCGCGCGGCAGGCTCTCCGCCTGCGACTCGGGGGTTCCGTGATCAGACGCGCGACGCATACTCCAGCCGGGAGGCCGGAGATGCAGCAATCCGATTTCGCTATCACCAGTATCGCACCAGCACGCTTGCCCACGCCCTTGCGCTACGCCGGCAACGACGCTGGCGCCCCGGTGCGTTACCGCAGCGACGCCGACCGGGTCTGTGTCCACGCGACCTTCACCGATGGCGGTCGCCAGCCCGGCGAGCTGACCTTCGAGCGCGCCGGCCCGCGCGAGCACATCCTGTTCGCCCCCGCGAAGACCACCGCCGCCATCGTCACCTGCGGCGGACTGTGCCCCGGACTCAACGACGTTATCCGTGCGGTGGTCAACAGTCTGGTCCAGGGCTACGGCGTGCGACGGGTGCTCGGCATCCGTTTTGGCTATGCCGGGCTGACCGACGTTGAGATCGCACCGATCGAGTTGGGTCCCAAGGAGGTGCTCGATATCCACAAGGACGGCGGGACCATGCTCGGCTCCTCGCGCGGTTTCCCGTCGATGGACGAGGTGCTCGACGGGATCACGGGTCTGGGCATCGACATCCTCTTTGTCATCGGTGGCGACGGCACCCAACGCGGTGGTCACGCCATCCATCGCGCGGCGCAGGAACGGGGCATGCGTCTCGCGGTGGTCGGCATCCCCAAGACCATCGACAACGACATCCCCTGGCTCGATCAGACCTTCGGCTTCGATACGGCTGTGGCCGAGGCCGCGAGCGTGGTCGATTGCGCCCACGTCGAGGCGCGCAGCGCGCGGCAGGGGATCGGCCTGGTCAAGCTCATGGGCCGAGACGCCGGCTTCATCGCCGCCCACGCCGCGCTGGCCAGCAGCGACGTCGATGTGGCCCTGGTGCCGGAGCTGCCGGTCCAGCTCGCGGGCGAATACGGGCTGTTCCGCCACGTCGCGGACCTGCTGCGCTGGCAGGGCCATGCGCTGCTGGTGGTCGCCGAAGGTACGAGCAAGCACCTGTTCACCGATGCGACCGAACGCTGCGACGCCTCGGGCAACAAGATCCGTCAGGACGTGGGGCCGTACATCAAGTCCGAGCTGATACGGGAGTTCCCCGCGGCGACGGTCAAATACATCGACCCGAGCTACACCATCCGTTCCGCGCCGGCCAATGCCGCCGACAGCGTGCTCTGCGCCCGTCTCGGGCAGTGCGCGGTCCACGCGGCGATGGCCGGCAAGAGCGACATGCTCGTCGGCCGCTGGTACGGCAAGTTCACACATGTCCCGCTGGGGCTGATCGACGGTCAGCGCAAGACCATCAACCCGGCCTCCAGCCTGTGGCGCGCCGTGCTCGAGGCCACGGGCCAGCCCTGTTTGGTGCCGCCGTCGTCGATCGATGGCGACGAAGCGACGGTCGACGCCCCCCGCCCGCCCGGCACCACCGGCCCCGAGGACGCGTGATGGCTGCGGTGCGCCCCGTCTATCCCAACGGCGTCCATGCGCGGGTGCAGATCGAGGCCGCCGAAGGTCGGACCATGCCGATCGAGCTGGCCATCGGCCCGGCCGATACCCTCGGCGACCTGCACGATGTGCTGCTGCGCTTCTGCGAGGCCTACTGCCTCGGCATCGACGCCGCGGCTTTCAGCATGGATGCCATGCGTCTGTGCCTGTTCGACCCCGACCGCTTGCTGGTGGCCTTCGACGAGGACGACGACGGGCGCCCCGACGCTGCCGATGCGATGGACCGGCGCTTCGCCTTCGCCTTCCTCGCCCTGCTCGGCGAGGACTACGACACGATGGATCCGTGGTTGGTGGTCCGGCCCTGCACGCGCGATCAGGTGGTGATCTGGCAGGAGCTGATGGGGCTCGACGAACGCTATCGGGTGGCGGTGTACTGTCTCGACGAGCGGCTGGAGCGGCGGCTGGGGTCGTCCTGAGTCCGCGTCGGGTGGGGCCAACAAACGACGACGGGCCGATGTGTCATCGGCCCGTCGGGCAAGTACGCAACTCGGGCGCAGCGCCCGAGCGGTGGTTTCAGCAGCGCTTGTTCTTCTTCGGCTTGCCGGCGGCGAGATTGCGCTGGCGCTTGATGATCGCCCGGCCGCCACGGGTGCGCATGCGCGTGCGGAAGCCGGTGAGCCGGCGCTTCTTCACCGCGGACCTGCGGATGTAGATCTTCATGGATGTCCCCTTCAGCCGGTGAGCGTGGCGCAGGCTACGCCCCGCCGGTGTCTGTCAAGCTGGGATCCCCGGAACGCCACGTCCTGGCGGCGTTCCGGCCAGGTCGTGCACCAGCACGGGGGCGAAGTCGATCAGATCGCAGGAGGTGCAACGGTAGGCGACGCCGCCGATGTCGCCTTCGACCCGCTCGATCTGCGCGCCCGCGCCGTGGAGATGGCCGTAGACGCAGTGGGCCGCCCCGGCCGCGGCGATGACCGACGTGAAACGACTGGCCCGGCGGCCGGCGGGGATCGGCGGGTAATGGAACAGACATAGACGCAGACCGTTGCCCGGGCCGTCGAGCGCGGGATCGGCCTCGAGCTTCGCGAGGTGCTCCAGGCTCAGGCGCAGCTCGCGTTCCTCCTTGTCCAGCGCGCGGTCGATATCCGCCTGCGACCGCTTGTCGCCATAGGCGGTCAGCGGCGCGAAGTCGCCGCCGCGGGCGCCGAAGCAGCTGCATCCGGCGACGCGACAGGCGCGCTTCTTCAGCGCGTGGGTCCGCGGCGGCAACAGGCTTTCGAGCTTGGCGTGGGAGGTGGGCCACCAGTAGTCGTGGTTGCCTTTGATCAGCACCTTCACGCCCGGCCGCTCGGCGAGCCAGGCGAAGTCGGGGGCGACCTCGTGCGGCTTGGTCGCCCAGCTGAAGTCGCCGGCGAGCAACACCAGATCGTCCGTTTCCACCGCGGCGTCCCAGGCGGCGGCGATACGATGGTGATGCTCGCGCCAGTGCTCGCCGAAGACGTGCATCGGTTTGTCGACGCCGCGGGCGAGGTGGAGGTCGGAGATGGCCCAGATACGCATGGGCGGATGGTGGGGGTTCGCGCGGCGATGCCAAGCCGGGCCCGGTGGGGGTTGGTCGCAGCCCTGCAGAGCTCCGTTGCGTCGGCTTGCGCGCACGCATTATCGCCGCCATGGTGGACGCGGGCTATCGGTTGGGCATCGATCTGGGCGGAACCAAGATCCTCGGCGTCGTTTTCGCCGCCGACGGCGGCGTGCTGGGCAGCGACAAGCAACGCACCCGCGCCGGCGACGGCTATCCCGCGGTGCTGCGCCGACTGGTCGAGGTTGCTCGCAACGCGGTCGATGCGGCGGGCCTGTGCTGGGGTCGCGATTGCCCGACGGTGGGCATGGGCGTGCCCGGACCGGTGAGCGCCGACGGACGCGAGCTGCTCGGCGCGACCAACCTCGGCTGGGGCCCCACCGCGCTGGCCGCAGACTTCGAGGCGCTCTGCCCTGAGGTGCGCGTTGTGCTGGGCAACGATGTGAACATGGGCGCGCTCGGCGAGGCACGCCAGGGCTGCGCCACCGACGTGGCCTCGGCCTTCGCCCTGTTCGTCGGCACCGGCCTCGGCGGGGCGCTGATCCGCGACGGCGCGGTCGTCACCGGCGCGCGCGGCCTGGCTGGCGAGATCGGCCACGTCCCCGCTCCTTTCGGCGAACGGCGATGCGGCTGCGGCCAGCGTGGCTGCCTCGAGACCGTGGCCTCGAAGGTGGGGCTGGAACAGCTGGTGCGCGAATTCGCCGCCGCTGGCGTGGCCAGCAAGCTGGATCCCGGCACCGGCGGGCCGCTCAAGAGCAAGGTGATCCGGCGTGCCTACGACGACGGCTGCGAGGCCACCCGCAAGGCGATCAAGCTGATGGCGCGCGCCCTGGCCTGGTCGGTGATCACCGTCACCGCCGTCGCCGATCCGGATTGCTTCATCCTCGGCGGCGGACTGGGCGAGCGCTTCGGCGATGTGCTGATCCGCCGCATGCGCAAGTACCTCGAGCACTATCCCTTCTTCGCGCCGTCGACCGCCTTCGACCTGCGTACCGCCGCGCTCGGCGATCACGCGGTGGCCGCGGGTGCCGCCTGGACTGCCGCGTCCGGTCCGGGGCGGAGTTGATGGCCCCTGCTGGATCGTCGGCGGAGCCGCGTCCGGTCGCCGTCATCGATTGCGGTTCGACCGAGGTCCGCTGCGTAATCGCCGAGGTGCGTCCGGAAGGGCACCGGGTGCTCGACGAGATGTCGGCCGCCTGCGATCTCACCGGTGGTTTCGCCCAGGGGACCCTCAGCCGGCGGGCGATGGATCACGTGGTCGGGATCATCAGCGACATGCAGGTGGCGGTCACCTCCTACGGGGTCGACGAGGTGGTGGCGGTGGCCACATCGGCGCTCCGCGAAGCGGCCAACGCCGATGTGATCCTCGAGCGGTTGCGCGCCGAGGCCGGGCTCACGGTACGGGTGATCGACGCCTCCGAGGAGTCGCAACTCTACTTCCAGGCGCTCGACCAGGTCTGCGAGCAAGACGGCTTCTGCTTCTCCGGCGACGTGCTCACGCTCGATATCGGCGGCGGGACCTCGGTCGTCGGGCTGATCCGCGGCGGCAAGCTGGTGCACTCGATCGATGAGCACTTCAGCACCCGGCGCACGATCGAGAATTTCGCCGACCTGATCGAGTCGGTCGAATTCGTCGGCGCCGTCGAACGCTACTGCCACGGCGCGGCGCGGGTGATGATGCGGCGGCTGCCCTCGGTGCGCCATCCCGCGCTGGTGGTCACCGGCCGCGAGCCGCGCAACCTGGTTCGCCGCCTGTTCGAACGGGTGGACGCCGGCGTGCCCGCCTACCCGGTCGAAGCCATCGCCAGCTGGCGACGCGAGCAGATCGGCATGACCCGGGCCGAGCGAGCCCGGTTCGTCGACACCGATCCGGTCGAGGCCGACGAGATGCTCTCGGCCGGCGCGATCATCTGTCACCTCGCGCGCATCAACGGCGCCGATCGGGTCCATGTGCCCCGCTTGCGGTTGTGCGACGGGCTGTTGGCGACCTTCGATAGCGACCCGCGCCGGGCGGAGCGCGAATGGCGCAAACAGCTGCTCGCCGCCGGCCGTCAGCTCGCGGTGCGTTACGGCACGCCGCGGGCTTACGCCAACAATACCGCGCGGCTCGCGCGCCAGATATTCGAACAGACCCGCGTGCTCCACGGCCTGGGTTCGCGTGAATGCGCGCTGTTGGAGTTCGCGGCCCTGGTGCACGACGTCGGCGCCCACATCAACGTGCGTTCGCGCCACAAGCACACCTACTACATCGTCCGCCACGCCGATATTCCCGGCCTGCGCGAGGATGACCAGGAGGTGGTCGCGCTGGTGGCGCGATACCACCGGCGTTCGCCGCCGGTCTATCGCCATCCCGAATTCACCCGCTTGCCGCGTGCGTCGCGGGTGTTGGTGAGCATCCTCGCCGGCATTCTGCGCCTCGCCTACGCGCTCGACGTGGAGCGTTGCCAGCGCATCCGCAACGTGAAGGTGCGCGTCGAGGGCCAGACCCTGCTGCTGCTGGTCGAGCGCCGCGACGTGACCCTCGAGCGGTGGTCGGTCGAGGACAAGGCCCGGCTGTTCACCGACATGATGGGGCTGCGGGTGATCGTGTTGCCGGGAGAGGGTGAATGACGGTCGTCTGGAATCGCAGCGTCGCGCCCCCGGCGCCACGGCGCCGCGGCGCGCAAGGAGGGCGATGATGACCGGGCAGCGCTACTTCCAGCGGGAGCTCTCGTGGTTGGCGTTCAATCGCCGCGTGCTCGAGGAGGCGCAGGACGATCGCAACCCTCTGCTCGAGCGGGCGAAATTCCTCGGGATCGTCGCCAGCAATCTCGATGAATTCTGCATGGTGCGCATTCCGCGCCTGCAGGGTCTGGCCGGCGAGCCGGACCCGGATTTCTCCGACCAGCCCAAGCCACGTGTACTCGACGAGGTCCATACCCGGCTACGCACCCAGACCGCCGAGCAGTACGCCTGTTGGCGCGAGGCGGTCGAGCCGGCGCTCTGCGCGGCCGGGCTCACGATCGTGTCCGCCAGCGATTGGACCGCCGAGGAGCGCCAGGATCTGCGGGTGCGCTACCGCGATCGCATCGAACCGATCCTCACGCCCCTGGCCGTCGATCCGGCCCGGCCCTTCCCGGTGCTGGCCAACGGCGCGCTGCATGTGGCCGTGCTCCTGCGCAGCGATGAGAACGCGCAACGCCGCCGCGCGATCGTCACCGCGCCGCCCGGCCAGCGCTTGATCGAACTCGGGCGTAACAGCGGGCGGTACGCCCTGCTCGAGGAGGTCATCGCGGCCCACATCGGCGATCTGTTCGAAGGCCATACGCTGGTCGGCAGCTGCACTTTCCGCATCACCCGCGACGGCTCGCTGGATATCGACGAGGACCAGGCCACCGACCTGCTCAGCGAGATCGAGGAGGAGCTGCGTCACCGGGCCTTCGGCCGCGCGGTGCGGCTGGAGCTCGGCGCGGGCGCCCCCGAGCAGTTGCGCGGCTGGCTGATGCAGTCGTTGGATATCGACGAGGATGCGGTGGTCGACATCAACGGTCCGTTGGACCTGGTCTTCCTCATGGGTCTCGATCGGCACCTCGGCGCGGCGGAGCTGCAGTACCGGCCGTTCACCGCCCACGATCCGGGGTGGAGCGATCCCTTCGCCACCATCGCCGCTGGCGATCGCCTGTTGCACCACCCCTACGAGAGTTTCCGTCCGGTGGTCGACCTGGTCCAGCGTGCAGCGAGCGATCCCGAGGTGCTGGCGATCAAGATGACGCTCTACCGGGTGTCCGGCGATTCGCCGATCATCCAGGCCCTGGTACGCGCCGCCCGGGCGGGCAAACAGGTGACGGTGCTCGTCGAGCTCAAGGCGCGATTCGACGAGGAACGCAACATCCAGTGGGCGCGGCACCTTGAGAAGGCCGGCGCGCACGTGATCTACGGCCTGGTCGGGTTCAAGGTCCACTCCAAGCTGCTGTTGATCATCCGCCGCGAGATCGAGGGCATCCGGCGCTACTGCCACATCGGCACCGGTAACTACAACGACCGCACCGCGCGCCTGTACACCGACCTGTCCTATTTCACCGCCAGCGAGGCGATCGGACGCGAAGTGGCGGCGATGTTCAACCAGCTCACCGGCTATTCGGTCAGCCGTGAATGGTTGCGCCTGGTGCCGGCGCCGGTGGCGGCGCGCGACACCTTCAACCGGTTGATCCGGCACGAGGCCGCGGTGGCGCGGCGCGGCGGCGCGGCGCGGATCACCGCCTGCTTCAACAGCCTGTTCGACGATGGCATCTGCGACGAGCTCTACGCCGCCAGTCAGGCGGGGGTGGAGATCGATCTGGTGGTACGGGGGATCTGCATCCTCCGCCCCGGGGTGGGGGGGCTCTCCGAGCACATCCAGGTGCGCTCGATCGTCGGGCGCTACCTCGAACACAGCCGGATCTTCCGTTTCGCCCACGGCGGCGACCCCGTCTACCTCATCGGTTCGGCCGACTGGATGCGGCGCAATCTCAACCGCCGGGTCGAATGCCTGGTGCGGATCGTCGACCCGGCCCTCCAGAAACGGCTCGACGAGGTCCTCGACCTGATGCTCAGCGACAACCGCAGCGCCCGGACGCTGAAGAGCGACGGGAGCTACGCTCGCCGCTACCCGCCCGCGGACGGTGAAGAGGTTGCGGTCCAGACCGAACTCATGCGCCGGGCCGAGGCCCTCACCCGTGGCCAGCAGGAGGCCGCGGCCAGCCCGCGGGCCTTCCGACCGCTGCGCAGCCGGCGCGGCGGATCTGCCTGAGCGACCGCAACATCGCGTCGCCAGCTTGCCGTTGCAGTGGCAGCCGCAACATGGCACCATCATGATACCGGATCGGAGCCGGTTCCCATCCGCGATGTCATAGAGGAAGGCCGTATGCCCCAGTCCGATCTGCAGCGCGCACTCGATCAGGTGCGCTCGGAACGCGACGACATCACGGCGGATCTCGCCGCCCGCGAGCAGGAGCTCGAGGAGGCACGGCAGCGGTGTGAGCAACTCGAGCTCTCCGGCAAGCAGCACCGCGACGAGGTTCTCAAGCTGCGCCGCAACATGGCCCAGCAGCTGACCCGGACCAACGAGATCGTCAACGCCGTCCGCGACATCGACCACGATTACTTCGGCGACCGCTTCTTCGGAGCCGCGGAAAGCGGCGATTTCTTCGAGGATGTGGGCGTCGCGCGTCAGGTCATCGAGGCGGTGGCGGACGAGCTCAGCGGCACCGGTGCCTTTGCCGATTCGCCGGTGTTGCGCGACGCGGTGCACAACCTCAGCCTGGCGCTCGAGAACCTGCGGGCGCGGGCGATCGAGGCCGAGCGCGCGGGACTCGAAGCGGTCGGCCTGCAGCCCGACATCAGCTGTTTCGCCCCGCGCAGTTTCCCTGAAGACAACCCATTCGCCAGCCTCGAGGAGGCCGCCGCGCTGATCGGCGAGGTGGAGGGCGTGATCCAGCGTACCGGCGGGCGTATGCAGGCGATGCTGCAGATGGTGCAGAGCGCCGACGAGGTCCGCAGCGAGACGATGGACGAGAACGAGGAGTTGCGCTCCTCGGCAGAGGATATCGCCCGCACCGCGCGCGAGCAGCTCGAAGAGACGATGACGGAGAACGTCAGCCTGCGCGAGGCGCTGCGCGAGCTCCAGGATCGCTTCGACGCCAATCAGCGCCTGACCCAGGATCAGGCCACGCGGGTGCATCAGGTGATTGAGGGCATCAATCAGGCCCGCCACGGTGACCTGGCCGAGGTCCGCAGCCTCGCTGGCGAGGTGCTGCGGCTCGCGTGCGACCGGGCCGCGCCCGAGGGTGGCGAGCTCGCGGCGGCGATCACCGCGCTACAGGCGGCGGTCGACCGCTCCGAAGCGGAGATCGGTCCGATCGCCACCGCTATCGAACGGGTACTGCTGATCCTGGTGCCGGAGCTCGAAGCGGGTGCCGGCTCGGCTTCCGTAACCGCCACGCCAGACGACACCGCGGCCGAGGAGCTCGCCGCCGCCCGCGCCGAGCTCGATGCGTTGCGCCTCGAGCGGCAGAGCGCCGAGGATCGGGTGGCCGAGGTCGAGCAGCGGCTGGAGGAACTCGAGCGCGAACGCGATCATCAGGGACCCGAACGGGATGAGAGCGCCGAGCGCCTCGACGCCCTGCAGCAGGAATGCGACGAGGCCCACGAGGCGGCGCGCGAAGCCGAGGCCGCCCGCGTGGAGCGCGAGGAGGCACTCGCGACTCTGCGCGGCGAGCACGAGGAGCTCGAGCGCGTGGCCGAGGAGCTGCGCCAGGAGCTCGCGGCACTCGAGCAGCGCGCGCGTAGCGCCGAGGCCCGGGTCGAGGAGGCCGAGGTCGAGAACCTCGCCGTGGAGCGCGGGCTCGACGCCGCGCGCGACGAACTCGCCGCGCTCCAGGCCCGGTACGACGAACTCGAGGCCCGCGCCCACGAATCGGGCGAGCAGGCCGAAGGCTTGGACGACGCGTTGCAGCGCGCGCGCGAACGCACCGCCACGCTCGAGCGGGAACAGGCCGCCGCCGAGGCCCGCGAACAGGAGCTCCGAGCCGCGCTCGCGAACGCCGAGGAGCGCGTCGGACAGCTCGGCGCCGAGCTGTCCGAACGCGAATCGCGCCTGGCCGGGTTGGAGCGCGAACGCGAGGAACTGCTCACTGGGGCGCAGCGCGCCGAGCAGCAGCTTGCCGATGCCGCCGACAAGCTGGTCGGCGCCGAATCGGATCTGAGCGTCCGTGACGAGGAGCTCGAGGGCGCGCGCCAGGAGCTCGAGCAGGCGCAGACGCAGCTCGCCGATCTGGCCGCGGAACTGGAGCAGGAACGGCAATCCCTCGCCGCGGCGCGTGACGAGCACGCCGGGGTCGCCGAGCGCGCCGCCACCAGTGCCGACGAGCGCGATGCAGCGCATGAACGCATCGCCGCGCTGGAGGCGGAACTGGCCGAGCAGCAGGCGCAGCGCGCCGTGGCTGACGAGCAGGTGATCGCCGCGCGCGAGGAATGCGAGCGCCTGACCAGCGAGCATGCCGCGGGGCAGGAGCGGCTCGCCGCGGTCCAGAACGAACTCGAGACGGTCCAGCAGCACGCCGACCGCCTCGCCGGCGAGCTGGCCGAGGCGCAGGCCGCGCGCGGGGAGCTCGAACAGGCGCGTGACGACGATGGCGCCCGGGCCGCTGATCTGGCCGCCCGGCTGGAGACTGAGCAGACCCAGCGCCAGGATCTGGAGTCCGCGGCCGAACAGGCCCGCGCGCAAGCCACGGCCGCTCAGGCCGAGATCGCGGCGTTGCAGCAGCGCGTGGCCGAGCTCGAGCAGGCTCGCGATCACGGTGGCAACGAGCTCGAGGCGGCGCGGGCCGAATCGGCCGAGCATCACGCGGAGCTGACGCGCTTGGCAGCCGAGGCGGTGGTCGCGGCCGAGCAGCTCGCCGAGGCCGGCGAACGCATCGCCTCGCTCGAGCGCGAGCTCGAGGCGGCGGGCGACCAGGCCGGTGCCTTGCGCGAACAGCTCGAGCAGGCGCGCGAACAGGAAGCGGCGGCGGCCGTCGCGCGCGACGAGCAGCAGCGTGCGAGCGAGGAGCTGATCGCGCAGCGCGACCAGGCCCAGGCCCGGTGCGAGGAGCAGGCGGTTGCGAGCCAGCGGCTCGAGGAGCAGATCGAAGGGCTCGAGGCCGAGCTGAGCGCGGCGCGCCAGCAACAGGCGGAGCAGGAGGGGGCCTGGCAGGCGGAACGCGACGGCTTGGGCGCCGAACGGGACGCCTTGCAGATGCGCCTGGCCGAGCAGGAGGACGCCAACAGATCGGCCGACGAGCAGCTCGCGGAGCTCGGCGAGGCCCGCGCTGCCTTGCAGCAGGTCGAACGCGAGGTCGAGCAGCTGCGGACGCGACTCGGCGAGCTGGAGGCGGAAGAGGCGACGCTGAATCAACGCGCCACCGCGTTGGCCGACGAGCTGAGCGCAGTGCAACAGCAGGGCGTCGAACGCGAGGCCGCGTGGCAGGAGGAGCGCGAAGGCCTCTGTGCCGAGCGCGATGCGGCGCGACTGCAGGCCGACGAGCTGGCCGATGCCGCCCAGTCGACCGATGCCCAGCTCGCAGAGCTGGGCGCGGCGCGCGAGTCCCTGCAGGCCGCCGGGGCTGAGCGCGACCGCCTGCGCGCAGAGCTCGACGCCGCTGACGAGCAGACCGCTTCGCTGCGCACCGAACGCGATCAGCTCGTCGCTCGGCTGGAAGAGGTCGAGACCGACGCGGCCAGCGGCACCGACGCGCTGAGCGAGTTGCAGCGCGAGCGCGAGGCCCTCGCCGGGCTGCTCGAGGAACAGGAGCAGCGGGCCGGGGAACTCGAGGCCCAGCTGACGGCTGCCAACGAGCGCGCCAGCGCGCTGGAGGAGCGCGTCGCCGAGCTCGAACCCCTGGGCGAGGAGGTGACCGGGCTACGCGCCGGTCGCGATGCGCTGCAGGAGCGGCTCGACGCCTTGCAGGGCGATCAGGATCAACGCGCCGCGCAACTCGCGGCCCAGCTGGCGGAGGCGACCGAGCACGCGAGTGGGCTGGAGGCCCGGGTCCAGGAGCTCGAACCCCTGGGCGAAGAGGTCACCGCGCTGCGCGCCGGTCGCGACGCGCTGCAGGAACGGCTCGAGGCCTTGCAGGGCGAACAGGACGCGGCGCAGACGGCCTCGGAGCAACGCACCGCCACCGCGGCCGCGTGCGATTCGATGCGCTCCCAGCTCGAGGAGGTGGTCGAGGATCGCGATCGCCTGCGCGATCGCACCCAGACCCTTGAAGATGAGCTCGATGCCGAGCGCAACGCGCGCGGCGAGCTGCTCGAGGCGGTGGGGGCCCAGAGTCCGGAGGAGATCCGCGATCGCCTCGTCCAACGCGAGACCGAACTCGAGCGTGAGCGAGCGCTGTACTTCGACGCCGAGACGCGGTGGCAGGAACAGATGCGTCAGCGCGTGGCCGAGAACGACGAGCTGCGCGAGCTGCTCGGCGAAGCCCGGACCTGCCTGCTGCAGGCGCAGCACGAGTGGCAGGACCGCTTCGCCCGCCTCGCCGCGACCGATCGGGCCCTGATCCGCGAGATGCAGGTCCACATCCAGGCGCTGGAAGACGAGATCGACGCGCTGCGCAGCTAGCCCGCATCCCTCATGGTCTTTCTGCTACAAGGACGCATCGCACTGCCATCACGGCACTTCCCTCGGTCGGCCGATCCTCACAGAGCGCTGCTATGCTCCGGTCGGCCTCGGTCACGAAGCACCGTGCGCACCAGCACGCTGCGCCCTTTCGCGACGAAATCCCATGAAGGATCCGGGCTGGTGGTCTGGCTCCGCATTCCTGTAACATATACCTGACGGGGCCCTCAGAGCTCCAAACCGCGGAACCACCAGCGAGTGGAGCCCAGCCAGGCTTGGCTGGGCGACCGGCCGACCGAGGGGTGGTTTTCTGCGAAAATGGGCCGGAGGGCGGAACCGGCATCGCGCAGCGATAGCCGGCCCCGGTGGGGCCGGCGGCCGGTGGAGCGCGACGAGCGACAGCGAGGAAGCCGGGCCCGGAGGGACG
>JBEPXK010000044.1:0-13806 GCA_041641915.1 Planctomycetota bacterium | reverse complement strand
GTGGCTCTGGGCGCTGGTGGCGATGCCGCCCCAGGCGTCGTAGGTGTAGGCGATCTGGTTGACCACGAGACCCCCGTCGGGGGCATCATAACTGGTCACCGTGGTCACGCGACCCTGATCGTCGTAGGCCTGCGCGATCCGGCGCACACGCCCGTCGACGCTCGCTGGCAGGGCGGTGATCCGGTCGGCAGTCAGCCGACCGGCCGCATCGTAGGCGAAGGCGTGGGTCACGCCCCGCTGATCGGTGACGCTGGTGTGCCGGCCAAGGCGGTCGTAAATGACGGCGACATGGTCGCTGCCGCTGCTGATGCTCCAGCTGCGGTCGGCTTCCTGCACCAGGGTGTCGGTGGAGTCGGGGTAGACGGTCGCGGTCTGGCGCTGCGCGTCGAGCGGGTCGGCGTAGACGTAGCGGGTTTCCTGGGCCTCGACCCCGTTGCCCGCGCCCTGGGGGTTGAGCGCGCGCAGGGTGGCGAGGCGGCCGTAGGCGTCGTAGGCGCGCTCGGTGCGCCGGTCGGTGTCCGCCGGCTCGTCGGCCGCGACCACGCCGTCGACGTAATTCTCGATGGTGGCCACCTGGCGGCCCATGCTGTCGTACTCGGTCACCGTGGCGATGCCCGCGTTATCGACCTGCTTGTAGGCGCGGCCGACGGCGTCGTACTCGATGTGGCGTACGCGGTAGGCGAGGCTGCCAGCGGTCGCCGGCGCGGCAAGCGCTCTTGGACGCCTGTTGTCGGAACCGTACTCGCGGCGCCGTAAGTCTTGTTCTGAAAAAGAGATCGCCCTTCAACCGGCTGGCTGAAGGGCGATCTCTGAACACTGGTCGGGGCGACAGGATTCGAACCTGCGACCTCCTGCTCCCAAAGCAGGCGCTCTAGCCAAGCTGAGCTACGCCCCGGTGGGCGGGCAGGCTACGGCGCTGCGGCGGGTGGTCCAGCGCTGTCCGCAACCGGCACGGTGGCCGCTTCAGCCTCCGGACGGTGGGTCGAGCAGGCCGTGGGTGCGGAAGAAGGCCTCAGCCCCCTCGTGAGATTCGATGGTGACCCAGTAGTTCTCCAGGCCGAGGGCGCTGAGCACAGCGTCGATGTGGGTGTTGGGGCGCAGCAGGACCATGCACCCGCCGTGGTCGGCGATGGCATCGTTCATCGCCAGCAGGATCCCCAGCGCGGAGCTGGTCAGCCGTACGCAGTGGCTGAGGTCGAGCACCACGCCCTTGTGGCCCAGGCGCGAGAAGAAGCGCCCGATCTCCTCGATGAAGCGTTCGCGCGCGACGAGGTTCATCGATCCCTGGATCACGATGTAGGGCAGACCCTGGCGCAGCTCGGCGTGGACGGTGAAGGGGGCTTCACGCCGACCCTCTTCGAGGATGAGGTCGGTGAAGTTCCCCAAATGGCGAGGTTGGTCATCGTCCGGGCCGGGCATCGTAGACCAGTCTGCCACGGCGCGGCCCATGCGTCCACCCCCCGGCATCGCAGGGCGTGGAAGGTCGGGTATCAGCGGCCATCGGGAGTGGTGCTCGCCGGCCGACGGTACCACAGGAAGCAGGCACCGCGAAAACGCATGAACAACGGCCCGAGCAACAGGCTGCCGCCGATGAACACTGCGAAATGGCGCCAGCCGAACCAGTGGAGCTTGCGGTCCGAGGTCACCACCGGCGGCCCTCGAAGAATATGGAAGCGCATCGCGCGCCGGCGCCCCCAGGCAGCGATGCGGCGCGAGAGGCGCAGTTCCTCGCCAGCGTAGAGCGCTTCGTCGAAACCGCCGACCTGATCGAAGGCCCGGCGATGGCAGAACAGGAAGCAACCGGCGGCCAGACCGAACAGCCGCGAGACCCGGTTCCAGGCTCCCAGCACCCAGCGATAGAATGGATGCTGATGGCCACAGAAGGCGACCCGCACGCCGCCACCGCTGCAATCGCCGCGCTGCAGCCGCTCCAGGGCGCGCCGCAGCAGCGCTGGCGGAATCAGGGTATCGGCATCGACGAAGACCAGATAGCGACCGCGCGCCAGGCGCGCGCCAACGTTGCGCGCGCGGCCGATCTGGTTGTGGGCCTCGAACGCCACCCGGTCGGCCTGGGCCCGGGCGATCGCGGCGGTGGCATCGGTGCTGTTGTTGTCGACCACCACCAGCTCGCCAGGCCACGGCACGGCAGCCATCGCCCGGCGCAGCATCCGCAGCGTGCGCGGCAACTCGTCCGCCTCGTTGTAGGCGGGAACGACGATGGAGTAGACGACGTGCTCGGACATGGTGGCTCAGCGGGGACCGCCAGCATTCTAGCGGGGCGCCGCCCCAGCCCACAAGAGGCAGCATGCGGGGGCAGTGCCCCGACCCTCCCGGGCTCCTTCCTCGACCGGAGCAGGGCGGCAGGCTGACTCAGGCCTTGCGGCGCGCCAGCAGGGCGTGCCACCAATCCTCGTCGCGCCGGTCGCGGATGTCCCACCCGTCGCTCGCGAGGCGGCCGCACACGGCCGGCGTCTTCGCCGCGCTCAGCCCGCTGATCAACAGCCAGCCGGCCGGCAGCAGCCGGTCGAGCGCCGGATCGACCAACAGCTGTTCGACCAGCTCGGCGTAGAGATTGGCGATCACCAGATCGTAGACGCCATCGGCGGGGGCGAGCAGATCACCGCAACGCACGCGAGCCTCGGGGTAACCGTTGAGCGCGCAGGCCTCGTGACAGGAGGCGACCGCGCCGGGGTCGATGTCGATGAAGTCGACCGCCACAGCGCCGCGCGCATGGGCGGCCAGCCCGAGCAGGCCGGTGCCACAACCGCAGTCGAGCACCCGCCAGCCGGCCAGCGGTAGCTGCTCGAGCAGCTCGGCCGCCATGCGGGTGGTGGGGTGGCGGCCGTCGCCGAAGGCGGGCGCGCGCGGCAGACGGATCCGGGTGAGCGTGGTATCAGGCGCTTCCGTGGCCACGGCGGGGCAGGCCCAGATGCCGGGGCTCACCGCCACTGGCGCACTCGGCGGCGGGCAGAGTTCCTCCTCGTCGCGCCAGCGCCCCTGGCCCGGGTCCAGGCCGCTGGCCCGCAGGACCCTACATACCGGCGCGGGGTCCATCGTCTCGGGCAACCAGCAGGTCAAACGGGCGCCGTCGCTCGCGTCCACGATGGCAAAGCCGTTGAAACCGATCGCGGCCAGAGCCTCGTCCACCGGGGCAGTGGCGGTGGCGAGCGGACAGCTGATTTCGCGATACCTGGACATCGTACTCAGAAGCGCAACCGCAGCGTGACGATCTCGTAGGGCTCGAGCTCGACAGTCAGCGCGTCGTCGGCGGGCTCGAGCTCCTGCGGCTGCTCCTCCATGATGTCGCAGCGCCAGGCGGCGCGCAGCGGACGGGGACAGGTCAGGGTGACCGGCCGACGAGCGTTGAAACGTTCGACCAGCCGCACAATAAGATCGCGACCGTCGTCGCTGCGCTTGACCGCCTCGAGCGTCACCCCCTCGCCTTCGAGCGTCAGCAGACGGTCCGGCGCGGGCGCCGGAGACTCGAGCGACCAGCGACGCATCGGCAGGTTGAGCTCCAGCGCACGTTCGATCGTGCCCGCCTCGCGCCAGCCGCCGGCGTGCGGGTAGAGCGCGTAGCTGAAGTGGTGGACCTCTA
This sequence comes from Planctomycetota bacterium, assembly GCA_041641915.1. Lineage (GTDB taxonomy): Bacteria > Planctomycetota > UBA11346 > UBA11346 > UBA11346 > SLQH01. Next base: position 10,208 of record JBEPXK010000044.1, on the reverse strand, counting down.
CGTCGGCCTCGGGATCGGGATGCACCGAACCCTTGAGCAGGGTCAAGCGCATACGCCGGTCGGCGACGTCGCAGCCGTATTTGCCATCGTTGAGCAGCGAGACGCCGTAGTCATGCTGCGAGAGGTCCATCCACTGATGCGCGTTGACCTCGAACTGCGCGCGTTGGCTGGGGTTGTTGGCGCGGTTGGAACGGGCGATATTACCGAAGGCGATGTCGTAGGTCGCGCTCTCGGCGTTCACATCGACCGGGAAAGCGACCTTGAGCAGGCGCTGGCGTTCGCGCCAGTCGAGCTCGGTGGCGAAGACGAGACAGCGCGCATCGGCGTCGAGGCTGATGCGCTGCACGATCGCCGAGCGCTGGAAGCGCCGCGTGAGCACCAGACTCGCGCGCAGCGGCCCGGCTTCGCCCTGCTCCAGGCTGACGGTGCCGCCGAGCTCGATCGGGTGATCCTTGTAGGTCTCGACGATGTCCCAGGCATCGTATTTGCCCGGCATGTCCTCGTAGAGCTCGAAACGGTTGCCGACCTGGCCGGGCACGATCACCTCGCGCGCCAGGTCCTTATCGTAGAGGGAGACCAGCTCGCCGTTGTCGTCGAACCGCGCACGCAGATGGGCGTTCTCCAGCTCGCGATCGCTGCCGCGCACCTGCTCCGGTTGCGCCGGTACCTCGCCGGTGGGCACGAAGGTCAGGCTCGCGAAGCCGGTGCCGGGGATCGGTCCCGGACGCACCAGCCGCAGGCTGCGTCCGTCGCCGGCCGTCGCCGGCTGCTGTGGCAGCACCGCACCCTGGGCATCGGCGACCACCGCCTCACCGACCAACTCGGCGTCGAGCGCGATCACCTCGTCGCGTTGGTGATGGGCCGAGTTGAACAGCAGCAGCGCCCCGGCCCCCTCCGATACCCCGGACAGCCGCAGGGCCGCGCGTTGCTGCAGTGCGTCGGTCGTGCCCGCGAGCTCGCCGTAGGCCGCGAGCAGGTCGTGGTAGACCGGCCGGATGTGGGTGCCGGGCACGGCGTCGTGGAACTGGCCGTCGAGCAGGATCTTCCAGGCACGATCGAGCTCGTCCTCCGGGTAGTCGGCACCGGCGAGCCAGGCGAAGGCGCTGAGCAACTCGGTGTCGCGCAGGGTCAGCTCGCCCTGTCGGTTGAGCTTCTTCAGCCGCCCCTTGGTGGTCACCGATCCGCGGTGGGCCTCGAGGTAGAGTTCGTCGCGATGGACCGGAACCTGATCCTCGCGCAGGGCATCGACCCGGCGGCGGATGGCGTCGAAGGCCTCTTCGGCGGTGGAGAATTCCGTCGGCACCAGGCCGGGGAAGTCGCGGTAACGCCGGGCCGATTCGATCATCTCGATGTCGACGCCGCCGCCGCCGTCACCCCAGCCGTAGACGTGGAGGGTCTCGCCGACGGTGTTCTTGTCGGAGAAATTCCGCCACTGCTTGTCCATCATGTCCGGGTCGACGGTGCCGATGAAATGCCCCGGCGGCACAATGCCCAACACGCGCGAGCCATCCAGGCCCTCCCACCAGAAGGTGTTCTTGTCCCAGGGATTGGTGTCGTTCCATGCCACCATCTTGGCGGTGAGGAAATACTCGATGCCGCTCTTGGCCAGGATCTGCGGCAGACCCCAGGAGACGCCGAACACATCGGGCTGCCAACAGGTGCGGCTGCGCAGGCCGAACTCGCGTTCGAAGAACCGCTGCCCGTGAAGGATCTGGCGCACGAAGCTCTCGCCGGAGACGAGGTTGCAGTCGGGCTCGACCCAGAAGGCGCCGATCGGTTCCCACCGGCCCTCGGCGACCCGCGCCTTGACCTGCTCGTAGATCTCGGGGAAACACCGCTTCATATCGCTGTAGAGCTTGGCCTGCGACTGCGAGAACTTGAATTCCGGGTACTGCTCCATGAAGCGGAGCATGGTCGCGTGGGTCCGCCCGACCTTGCGCAGGTACTCGCGGTGCTGCCACATGAACACCACGTCGAGGTGCGAATGGCCGACGAAGTGCATCTTGCCCGCGCCGAGGAAACGGTCGCTGGCGTAGACCGTCTCACGGATCGCCCGCTGCGCCGCGAGCACCGTTTCGCGCAGCTCGGCGGTGTCGGCCGGTTGCACCGGAATCAGCTTGAGCGCTTCCCACAGGTGGTACTCGACGTACTCGTTCAGCCGGCTGTCGAGCTCGGGTACCACCAGCAGCTTGGCCACGCACCACAGATCCCAGTAGGCATCCCAGATAGCGGTGTCGACGCAGGCCAGCTCGGCCAGGGCGAAGGACTGCCGATGATCGGGACGCGGAGCATGGTAATGGGCGTAGGTTTCGGCCACCAGCTCGTAATCGGCGCCGGCTTGCGCCCGATCGGTGAGAAACAGGTTGTGGCGGAAGGGGTCGACGCCGTGCCAGGGCGCGCCGTTGACCCGCAACAGGGTGTCGCCGCCGACGTAGAAGCGCAGCATCACCTTCTCGCCGGCGAAACCCTCCGGCATGGTGAAGGCGCAACGGAAATTGGCCGAGGGGCCGTGGTGGCCCCAGTCTTCGCCGACCGCGATCGGCTCCCAATCGCGCACGACGGCATAGTCGCCCCACTCACGGTAGTCGACGTACTGGATCTGCCAGTCGTTCAGGGCAACGCGCTGCGAGAACAGGTGCGCCTCGATCAGGTCGAAGCGTTTCTGGGCCCGCTCCTGAAAACTCGCGATACCACGGAATTTCTTCTTGACGCCTTGGCGCCAGCTCCGGCATACCGCGTTGATGTCGACATCGCTGCTCATCGGCGCCCCCGTTCCACGGGAGGCCGGTCTATGAACGACGCCGCGAGGCACAACCTGTAACCGACCGAAGCTCTGCCGCAGGGCCGGCATGAACCAGCACGGACGCAGCCTGCTGACGATTATTGCTCGCTGGAGCAATAATCGTCAGACGCGAACCGAGCGGATGAGCGCCCGGAAGCACCGCGGTGGGCGAGGCAGGCGGGGCGCTGTCCCATGACGGCGCCCCGTCTGAGCCGGGGCAGTGCGCCCGCGCTATAGCAGGAGCAGCAAGAGCAGGACGGCGCCGACTCCGCCCCAGAACAGCGGCTCTTCGTAGAACTCGCCGGCGCGCTGCCGCGCCAAAGGATCGCTGCCTGCGGCGGCGTGCTGCGCAAGCACCGCGCGCTCCTCGGCCGAGAACCCGGCGTCGGCCACCACGGGGGCGTTGGCTTGCGCCTGTTCGTCTGCAGCCGCATCGCTGGCCTTATCGGCCGCGGCATCGCTCGGAGCTGCGACCACCGCGGGGGCCTCGGCTTCCGGAAGCTCCTCGGTCACGGAGGTGACGGGCGCCGGAACAGTCGCCTCCGTCGCCGGCTTCGCGACGACCGATGCGGCTTCACCATCGGGCGGCGTCGATTCTGCCGCGCCGAGGGCGAGCGCACTGCTGACGAGCAACGCGCAGACACAGAGGTAACGGACGGGGGTGTTGTGTGAGATCTGCATGCGCCCAGGATAGCCAGCGGCCATGAATCCGACAAGCCATCACTTCGGTGAATCCCGTCCGCTGCCGGCCTTCGTCCTGCTGGCGGCCGTCAGTGTGCTGCTCGGCGGCTGCGCGCGCCATCGCCGCCCCGGGCCGCATGCGGAAATGCTCAATGTACCGCATCACGCGCAGGAGATGCGCACCGACTGCGGCCTGCGGACGGTCGACATGTTCACCGATTACTGGAACTGCCCGCTGCCCGTCGCCGCCCGGTCCACGCTGGTGGCCGAGGTCGAGCCGGACGGCGTGCGGGCATCAACCGTTGTGAACGCTCTGCGCGAAGGCGGCTACGAGGCCTACCTGCTGCGCGGCACCTGGGAGCCGGGGCCCACCGGCATCCAGCACCACCTCGAACGCGGGCGACCGATGCTGGTCCAGATCCGTCAGGATCCGCGCCACTGGGTGCTGGTGGTCGGCCGCGACCCCGAACGCGATGAGATCATCCTCGCCGACCCGGTCCGCGGCCGCGTCGCTGTGGGGCGCGATCGCTTCGCCAGCGAATGGCAGCAGGCGCACAATCTGCTCATCGTCGCCAGCCCGCCGGCCGGCTCACCGCCGCCCGCACCCGCCGTGATCGAATAGCGCAGTCCTTCGCGCCACGATCACCGAGCGGGGAAATGCAGGGCGTCGTCGACGACGGTGACCGCGCGCTGTTCGCCGTCCACTTCCAGCAGGCTGGCTCCCGTGCCCGTGAGCTCGAGCGCGCTGATCGCACCGCTCGCCCGCACCGTCGCACCGTCGATGCGCAGCCAGCAGTGGCCACGGAAACGCAGGCCACCGTTATCCAGCGCGATACTGTGCTCGCGCTCGGGCTCGTCACCGAAGGCGAACGCGACCAGGTCGTCGATGTCTGCGCCGGAGATACGCAGGACCACCGTGTCGTCCGGACCGGGCAGCTCGACCACCCGATCGATGCGCGGTGTGCCGTCGCGGAAGGGCTCATGAACCACAGCGAAGGTCGCGGTCTGCGCCTCCTGGGCCGCGACGACGGTGGTGCCGCCAACCTCACTCGCAAGTGGGTGGCGGACGCGCTCGCCATCGGGTCCGCGTCGCTTGACCACCGGATCGGGGGTGCGGGCGTGGAACAGCTGCAGGCCCGGGCGCGGGACCAGGTGCACCCGCACGCCGATGCCGCGATCGTACCAGCCCGCCGGCAGCGCTGGCTCGCGCTCGACCGGCGCCCGGCGCTGGCGTACCGTCAGCCGCCAGGGCAAGCCGTCGCCGCCGTGTTTCCTGCTCGACGCCAGCGGCTCGAGCCCGGCGGGCAGCGGGGCATCGTGCCAGCCGTGCGCCGGATGCTCGTCGGCCAGGCCCAGGGCGTGGACCAACCAGACGTAGCGGTGCGGCTGGTCGTCGATCAGGCGGGAGACGTCGACGAGGTATTCGCCGGTAAGCAGCAGCGCACGGGTGAATTCGACACCAGGGTAGACCCGATCGCTACGCGCAGCAACGAAAGCGGCGCCGGGGGCGAGATGTGCGCGCACGCTCACCGCATCGGTGAATGATGGCTCGGCCGGACCCTCGCGGGTGAAGGCGTTCATATTGCTGCCTGCCGTCTGCGAGTCCGGCGGCGCGGGGTCGACGGCGATGCCGCAGTGGCTCTGGATGCTGCGCGACCAGTCCCGCGCGTAGCCCGGCGTGATCTGGCGGTTGAGGTAGATCGGCCGGTTGAAGGCGTAGTAGCCTGCCAGAGTGAAGCAATCGCGCACGCTGTGGGCGTAGGCGCTGGCCAGGCGCAGGCACACGGCCGGGCCGGGGCCGGTCCAGTAACCGGGTGAGGGATCGTGACGCAGCATCACCAGGCCGCGCTCCGGCCACACCGCCGAGGGCGCCGGGGGTGGAACCACGTCGTCCGGGCCCAAGGGCGGACAGCCGAAGAACAACGAGGGGATGTAACGCGCAGCGCCGGGCGGACGCATCCTGGCCAGGAACCAGCCATAACCATCCTTCGGCCAGCGGGTGTGGGCGATCTCGAACCAGAATGGCAACTGCATCTTGGGGGTGTAATCGCTGTAGCCGTCCCACTGCGGGTGGTCGCCGCGGATCTCGCCGCCCCAGGCGCCGGGGGAGCGCCAGCGCGGGTCGTTGCCGCCGGCGCCGTCCGGCAGATGGCCGCGGACCAGGCATTGCTGGAAGGCCGGGGTCGGCAGGCCCCCGTTGTGCGGCCCGGCGCCGGAGCGCAGGTCGCCGATGGTCACCAGCGGCAGGTGCGGCCGCCGCGAGCCGAGATCGACCGCGGGATAGCCGAGGCGGATCAGCGAGCGGATGTGTCCGCGCACCGTGGCCCCGCCCGCGCCACGATAGCCGAAGCCGAGCTCGTCCAGCCCCAGACGCTCGCAGCCCATGCAGTAGAGCAGCATGGCCCCGGGGGTGGAGCCCATCTTGCCGAACTCCTCGCAGTAGAAACCCTCGTCGGCAAGGTATTCGTCGAGGTACCAGCGGAACGAGCCGTAGGCATCCCAGGTGCGGCGGATCAGCTCCTCGTCACCGAGAACCAGCGCCAGCAGGTTCGCGCTGAACTTGCGCGGGGCGATGATATTCGGCAGCCAGTTGCTCCGGGTGTACTCCCGTGCGTCGTAGCGCGAGTAGTTACGGCTGTCGTTGAAGATCTCGGGGTCGAAGATCGCGTTGGTTTCGATGGCGTTGCGGATGTAGGTCCGGGCCATCTGGGCAAAAGCCGCGTGGGTCTCGGGCGCGAGTTGATCGTGCAACAGGTCGTAGCGCAACACCGTGAGCCACTGCGCGCCACCGCGCGGCACCGGGCTGTCGAGCACCTTGAGCAGGCGTTTGTGCATGCGCGCGCCGGCCGCGGCGTCCTCGAGCACGGCGTAACGAAAGCAATCACGCAGGTGGCGCGCCTCCCGGTCGTCGTCCTGCTCCCAGGCGGCCAGCGCCTCACGGGCCCAATCCTCCTCCTGCACCAGCCGGCGCAGCGCGGCGATGTCGCCGTCGTCCCAGAGGATGAACGGGTGCTCGACCGCGGCCAGCCGTCCGACGAGCAGCGGCAGCACGACAACGGCGAACAAGCGGACGCGGCGGCTGGTCATGACCGCATTCGATGTCCCGCCCACAATGGACGCAAGCGGCAGCCGACGAAGCGGTACAGGCCGATGACCCGGCGGGCGATCGGCTCCGGGAGCATGAGCCGTGACTCGAACGCCGCGCGCGCCAAACTCACTGAGGAAACCGATGCCCCCCACCGGCGTCCAATGGCCTTCGGCAAGCCCCATCGCAGCCACGAGGATCCACCATGCCCCGCCTCCACCTTCCGCTGATCGCCATCCTGCTCATCACCGGTATCGGCGCCGTCGAGACCGACGACCCCGCCGCGCTTTCACGCGCGGCGCATCAAGCGATGGCCGACGGCAACTGGCGCGAGGCTCACGCTCTGTTCCAGCGCGCCACTCTCGACCCCACCTGCAATCCGATGCTCGCCGCGCGCGATCTGCCGGCCGCCACCCGCTGCCTGCGCGAACTCGGTCGGGACCACGCCACCGATGCCTATCGCGCCACAGTGGTCGACGCCCACCCCAACGAACCGCTGATCCTGCACGCCGCGGCGATGGATCTGTTCGCGGCGCAGCACTGGGGCTATCTGGTCGCCGACGAGATCCGCCGCGGTGGTCGCCGCGGTGGTGGTGAACGGGTCGACCTCTTCGCCCGCGATCGGGTCCAGGCCCTGCGCTGGCTGGTCGCGGCGCAGGACCTGGCACGGGAGGGATCGGTCGCCGCCGATATCTACCTCGACCTCGCCGATGTCCTGCGCGGCCGCGAATCCTGGCGCCTGACCGCGCTCACCGATCTGAGCCAACTACCGCAGCCGCGGCCCGGCCGGCCCTGGTACCGAGGGGTCAATACCGGAGCAGCGGTCGATGCCGCTGGCGACCCGGTCTTCCACGCCGAACCCGCGAGCTGGCCGGAGGCCGCCACCGACGGCGAACGCTGGCGCTGGGCCCTGGCCGAAGCAGCGCGACGGCACCCCCCACGCGCCGACGAAGCGCTCTGGCGCCGGGCCCGTTTCGCCCACGAACTCTATGGCGTCCAGACCATGTCCCGCTTCGGCGCGTTGCCCATCGGCCGCGACGGCGATGGCGCGAACGACACCGCGGGCCCGTGGTCGGTGGCCGGCCTCGCGGAGAACGAGACCATCGCCCAGCTGGCCAGCGGCGCACGCCGCTTCACCCTGCCGCCTGATTACGCCTTCATCCCGTTGATGCGCGAACTCAGCGCCACGGACGGCGCCCGCGCCGACCACGCCGGCAAACTGCTCGGCGAGATCTTCGCGAACCGCCGGCAATACCCGCGCGCCGCCGCCTGTTACGCCCGGGCCGGGTGGACCGGGATGGTCGAACAGATCACCGGTAACTGGGGCCGCTTCACCCCGTTGCCGACCGTCCCCGCCGGCACGACGCCGAGCGTGGGCTTCCGCTTCCGCAACGCCGGGTCGGTCGAACTGGTCGCCCGGCGCATCGACCTGGAGCGGCTGCTGCAAGACACCATGGCCTACCTGCGCGAGCAACCCAAGGACCTCGACCACGAACGGCTGCTGGTGGAGCGCATCGGACGGCGATTGCTCACCGACCACGGCGCGCGCTACCTCGGGCGCGAGGTCGCCCGATGGACCCGCCAGCTGGAGCCGGCCGCGGGCCACGTCGACCGCCACGTGCAACTCGAGCCCGACCTCCGCGAGCCCGGCGCCTACCTGCTCAGCGCACAGCTACCGCAGGGCAACACGAGCATGGTCGTGGTCTGGGTCGCCGATACCGCCATCGTCAACTGTCAAATGGCCGATACCGAGCTCTTCGCCTTCGCCGATGCCAATACCGGGCGTCCGCTGCCCGACCTGGCGGTGACCTGCTTCGGCTACCGCCATCGCTGGCTGCAAGTCGACAGGAAACGCCACACGACCGTGATCGAACATGCCGCGCGCAGCGATGCCGACGGTTTCGTGCGCATCTCCGCCGAGCAGGTACCCGCCGACCACCAGCTGCTGGTCATCGCCCGTGGCGCCGACGGGCGCCTCGCGCACTTCGGCTTTGCAGACGTGTGGTATCCTTCGCCGCACGACCGCGCCTACGAGCGCGCCCGCGGCCTGCTGATAACCGACCAACCGGTCTACCGCCCGGGCCAGACAGTACGGTTCAAGGCCTGGATCCGCGGAGCCGGCTACGCCGCCGATACCGACGCCACGCCGCACGCGGGCAAGACCGCCTGGCTGCACGTGGCCGACGGCCGTGGCGACGAATTGCTGCGGCGCAAGGTGCGCCTCGATGCCACGAGCGGCATCGCCGACAGCATCGAGCTGGCCCCGGAGGCCACGCTCGGCACCTGCCAGCTGTGGCTCCAACCCGGGGTCTTCGCCTTGGACCGGCACCGCGGCACGCACTGCGGTTCCTTCCGCATCGAGGAATACGTCAAACCGGAATTCACCGTCACCGTCGATCATGGCGGGCGGACCGTGGAACTCGGCGAACAGCTCACGGCGCGGGTCAACGCGAACTACCTCTTCGGCGGACCGGTACGCAACGCCGAGGTCCACTACACCGTCACCCGCAGCGCGATCGACCAACGCTGGTACCCGCCGCGCCGCTGGGACTGGCTCTACGGCAGCGGCTACTGGTGGTCGAGCCCGCGCTGGGACTGGTATCCCGGCTGGGAGCGCTGGGGCTGTCCGCCACCGCGCGGTTTCTGGTGGCCGCACGCGCAGCAGCCTCCCGAAGAGGTGATGGACGCGGTGGTGCCGATCGGCGAAGACGGCACGGTAACGATCCCGATCGACACCAGCCTCGCCGCGACTCTGCACGGCGACACCGATCACCGCTATCGCATCACCGCCACGGTCACCGACGCCAGCCGGCGCACGGTGGTCGGCACCGGCAGCGTGATCGCTGCACGCGAAGCCTTCACCGCCACCACCTGGACCGCGCGCGGTCACTACCGCAGCGGCGACACGGTCCAGGTGCACGGCGCCGCCTCGACCCCCGGCGGCGAGCCGCTGGCGGTCACCGGCAGCCTGAGTCTGCGCCGCATCGAATGGGGCGGCGACCGCGAACCGGCGGAGACCGAGGTCGCCCGCTGGGAGGTACACACCGGCGCCAACGGCCGGTACCAGCACCAGCTGGTCGCGGCTGCTGCCGGTCAATACCGCCTTCACGCCGAGTTGACTGACGCGGATGGGCACCGAGTGCTCGCCGGCCACGCCTTCACCGTGATCGGCGAGAACGACGAGGCCGCCGACTACCGCTTCGACGCGCTGCAGCTCACCTGTGACCGGTCCGAATACGCCCCCGGCGAGGAGGTACGCCTGCTGGTGGCGACGGATCGTCCCGACGGCCGGGTGTTGTTGTTCATCCGCCCGGAAGACGGCGTCTATCCCGAGCCGCGGGTCCTCGAGCTCGACGGCCGCAGTCGGGTGGTACGCATCCCGGTGATGGCCGACGACCGGCCGAATGTCTTCGTCGAAGCGGTCCACATCGCCGACGGCCACGTCCACCGCGTGACCCGCAGTATCGCCGTGCCTCCGCGCGAGCGGGTGCTGGATCTGAGCCTGGCGCCCGCGGCCGAGGCCGTACGCCCCGGCGAGCAGATCGCCATCGACCTGCGCCTGCGCGAAGCCGACGGCAGTCCGGCCAGCGGTACCGCGGTGATTGCGGTCTACGATCAGGCGCTGGAGTACATCGCCGGCGGCAGCAACGTGCCCGACCT
>JBEPXK010000043.1:0-13820 GCA_041641915.1 Planctomycetota bacterium | reverse complement strand
CCGACCTGCGGCTGGAGATGGAACTGCTCGCGCCGCCGCTGGAACACCAGCAGGAGATCTTCATCGCGACGATGGAGGAACTCGGCTTTCCCCGCGCGCGATTACGCCTGGGCGAAGCCTCGTTGTTCCTGAGCATGCTGCCGCTGCACATCGATGTGCCGAAGAAGGTGGTCGGATTCGTGCTGACCGCCGAGCGCATCCTGGACGAACTCGATACCCGGACGGGATGACATGCGCGACCGCCCCCGTTTCCTGCTCTGCTCTTACAATTACGAGCCCGAGCCCACCGGCATCGGAGCCTACACCACCACCATGGCGCGTTATCTGCGCAGCGCCCACGGCTGGGACGTCCAGGTGTTCACCGGCATTCCCCACTACCCCTGGTGGCATGTCCACCCAGCCTACGCAGATCGCGATTTCCGTCGTGGCCGCGCCGACGAGACCCTCGGCGGCGTCGCGGTCCACCGCCTGCCGCATTTCGTGCCCGATGGCCCACCCGGCGGGCTGGCGCGGATCCGGCTCGACCTCAGCTGGCTGATCGCCCTGGCGCTGCGCCTGGCGCGTGAACGCAAGCGTCCGGATTACTGTTTTTTCGTGGCCCCGCCGTTCCTCGCCGGGGTGCTGGCCCGCGTGCTCGCGCGATGGTGGCGGGTGCCGGTGCAGTACCACGTCCAGGACCTGCAGGTCGATGCCGCGGCGGACCTCGGCATGCTGCCGCGCCCCTTGTGCGCGGCGATGCTCGCGGTCGAGCGCTGGATCCTGCGCGGGGTCGCCGTGGTCAGCACCGTCGGCCGGGGCATGCGCCGGCGGCTGGTCGCCAAGGATCCCGGATCCATCCGCTGCCGCTTCCTGCCCAACTGGGCCGATACCACGGCGGTGCAGCCGGCGACCGGAGCCAACGCCTACCGTCGCGAATGGGGTCTGGACGACGAGGACGTACTGGTGTTCTACAGCGGCAACATGGGCCGGAAACAGGGCCTGGAGACGCTCGTCGCCGCGCTCGCCGGCTGTGCCGACGAGCCGCGGCTGCACGCGGTGCTCGCCGGCAGCGGCGCGGTGCGCGACGAGATTGCCACGACCTGCAAGACCGATGGTCTCGATCGTATTCGGTTGATGGACCTGCAACCACGCGAGCGGCTGACAGAATTCCTCAACGCGGGCGACATCCACTGCCTGCCGCAGAAGCGCGCGGTGGCCGACCTGGTCCTGCCCTCGAAGCTGCTGAACATCATGGCCGCGGGCAAGCCAGTGATCGCCTGCGCCGAGTCGAGCACCGAGCTGGCGACGATCGTACGTACCGTCGGCTGCGGCCTGGTCGTTGCGCCCGAGGACCCGGAGGCGTTGCGCCAGGCCATTGTCGCCCTCGCCGCCGACCCCGAACGGCGCCGGGCGATGGGCGCGGCCGGGCGGCGCTACGTCGAGCGCCGGCTGAGCCGGGCGGCGGTGCTCGACACCTTCGCCGCACGGGTGCGCCGTCGGCTCGATCGCCGCCGTCGCGGCTGAGGCGATCCCAGCGGTTGCCCCTAGGGCTCCGCCGGCCCACCGACCCACCGAGCGGGTCCCCACCTTGGGCCATGGTGACGGGCCGACCTACACCCTGGTGAATTCGAGAAAAGATGACCGTTTTGCTCGACATTACATAAGTACATATTTTATACAATCTTGCGTTTCATCCGGTGAATGACGGGAGGATCCGGGCGACGCGGCGCTCACATCGCCTGCCGCAGGCGTATGACATACGCACAACACCCCACTCGAGACCGACGCAGGTCGCATGTGCGACCGACTCCTCTTCCGACGCCGGCCGCGGGCTCCGCTTCCACCCCTCAGACGGAGGCCCCCGATGCACTCGCTCGACCACATCAGCTTCCGTCGGATCATGGTATTCGGACTGATCGACCCGCTGGTCGTCACCGGCTGTCTGGCCGGAAGTCATCTGTTGTTCACCGGTGCCGCGGCAACCACTGCCGCCAACGGCGCGCTGGGGCTGCTGCTGCTCGGCTTCACCACCTTGCTGGCCTTCGACTTCTGCGGCAGCAGCCGCGCGTTGCGCCCGGTCGATCTCGGCAACTGGCTGCTCTCGGTGTTCACCACCATGGCGATGGTCGGCATCATCGCCGCGCTCGCGGGATTGAGCGTCGGCTGGAGCGGCCTGTTCCGGCCGGCGATCCTCGCCACCGCGTTGCCGACCGCCGCGGCGATCCAGGCCCTGGCGCGGGTGGTTTTGTGGCTGCGCATCCACTGCCGCAAGCGCAGCTGCGCCGCCGCCGAGCGGGTGATCCTCGCCGGCACGCCGGCCCAGCTGATGGCCTTCGCCTCGCACATCCGCGCGCATCACCTCCAGGACGGCGAGCTCGAAATCGTGGCCATGGCGATGGACAAGCGCGATCGCGAGTGCGACGACGCCCCGGCCCGGGCCCGGTCGCAGCGCCTGAGCACGCCGATGCACGATCTCGAGGAGCTCGGCGCGATGGTCGACAGCATGGACATCGACCGGGTGGTGATCTGCGCCCGGCTCGAGGACCACCGCCTGGTCCAGCGGGTGGCGAACAGTCTGGCCAACCGGGTGGTCACGGTGCAGTACGCGCCCGACCTCTCGACCATGTCCTTCTTCCACGCCGGCGCCGGCAATTTCGCTGGGCACCCGGTGTTGAGCATCAGCAGTCCGCCGCTGAGCCAGCGCTCGATGGTCATCAAGTGGATCGAGGACAAGGCCCTCTCCGCCTTCGCCATCCTCGTCTTCGCGCCGGCGATGGCGGTGATCGCGGTGATCATCAAGCTCACCAGCCCGGGTCCGGTCCTGTTCACCCAGGAGCGCCACGGGCTGGGTGGTCGGCCGATCAAGGTGCACAAGTTCCGCACCATGTACGCCCCGGCGGCCAAGGCCAGGGCGACGGCCACGGACAAAGCACCGTCGACCCACACCAGCCCGGCGCTCGAACGACGCGAGCTGGCCACGGCGCGGGCGCAGCTGCAGCCGGTGGCGGTCGGTGCTGGCGTCGGCTTCGGTGACGAGGACTTCCTGCCGCAGGACCCCGTGGCCATCGCTCCGAGTCCGGCGGCCGCGCGGCTCGAACGCCGGCTGAACGGCGGCATCGAGACCACGCCGGAGCCGAGTCCCGCGCCACAGGTCACCGGCGGCAACGGCGCGAGTGCGCAGGACTCCTTCCGCCAGGCCACCGCCAACGACAGCCGCATCACCCCGATCGGGCGTTTCCTGCGTAAGAGCTCGCTCGACGAACTGCCGCAGTTCTTCGACGTGCTGCTCGGACGCATGAGCCTGGTGGGCCCGCGACCGCACGCGATCAAACACAACCTCAAGTTCTCCTCCGACGTGCACTTCCTGATGCGGCGTCACTTCGTCAAGCCGGGCATCACCGGCCTGGCGCAGATCAACGGCGCCCGCGGCGAAACCCGCACCGTCGCCGCGATGGCCCGCCGGGTGGAGTACGACCTGAACTACATCCTCAACTGGTCGGTGTGGTTGGATCTCAAGATCCTGATCCTCACCGTCTTCAAGGGTTTCTACACCCCGCAGCCATGATCGACGAGCCGACCGATGAGCACCACCACCGCCACCCTCGAACGCGATACCAGCCAGGGCCCCGCCGCTGCGGGCCCGGCCGTCCATTCCGCCGAGATCGATCTCGGCGCCTACGACCAGAGCGGGTACGACCGCGGCCGCGGTCCGGTCGTCTGCATGCTGTGGGACATGGTCCAGACCCTGCTCATCGCGCCGAGCCCGCATTGCTTCTTCGGCTGGCGCCGCTTCTGGTACCGGCTGTTCGGCGCGACCATCGGCAAAGGCGTGCTGATCCGCAAATCGGTCAAATGCAATTATCCCTGGAAGCTGACCATCGGCGATCGCTGCTGGATCGGCGATGAGGCCACGCTCTACACCCTCGATCAGATCACGCTCGAGAGCGATGTGGTGGTCTCGCAGCAGGCCTACCTCTGCACCGGCAGCCACGATCCCAGCGATCCGGCCTTCGGCCTGCGCACCGCCCCGATCACCGTCCGCCGCGGCGCCTGGATCGCCCTCGGCGCGCTGGTGATGCCCGGCATCAGCATCGGCAACGGCGCGCTGATCGGCGCGCGGGCGGTGCTGACCCACGACGCGGCCGAACGCACCATCTATACCGGCAGCCCCGCACGCGCGCGCGGCCACCGCGAGATCACCGCCAAGGGGGTGGACGATGAGTCCGTCTGAGACCTGCCCCCTGGAGGCGAGCGCGCAAGCCGCAACCACGCCGGTCGCCTGGTTGAGCTGGTTCGCCCGTGCGATCACCGGCTTCGGCATCGTCTCCGGTATCGGCTGGCTGCTCGACTTCGCCATCTTCGCCAGTCTGTCGCAAGCCGGGTTGCGCCTGGCGCTGGCCAACTTCATCGGCGCGGCGGTCGCCGTGACCTTCGTCTATTTCGCCAGCGTGCGTCACGTGTTCCGCTACGCCGGCGGCTTCCTCTATCTCAAGTTCGCCCTCTACGTCGGCTACCAGGTGCTGGCGATCACCGCCGCTTCGATCGCCGTCGAGGGCATCGCCCGCGCCTGGGGCATGCCCGGCATCTGGGCCAAGGTCATCGTCACCCCGCTGACCTTCGGGGCCAACTTCCTGTTCATGCTGTTGCTGGTCGGGCAGCGTCCGGGCCGGGTGGAGGTGGGCGATGAATGATCCCCTCCATCACGCCGGGGAAGCCCTGCTGGCCCACGCCCTGGGCAAGCACCCACACACCGACGCGTCGGCGACGTATGCCCCTTCCCGCGGGGAACCGAACATGGCCGACGCCCCCAGCCCTGGACCAGCCGTCGACCGGCTGCTGCTGTTCGTGCCGATGTACAACTGCGCGCCGCAGATCGGCCGGGTGTTCGCACGCTTCACACCATCGATCCAACGCCTGTTCGCCGGGGCGCTGATCATCGACAACGGGTCGCACGACGGCTCGGTCGAAGCGGCCATCGCCGCCACCGCCGAGCTCGATCTGCCGGTCAGTCTGGTGCGCAACAAAGAGAACTTCAATCTCGGCGGCTCGCACAAGGTCGCCTTCAACCACGCGCTCGATCACGGCTACACCCACGTGGTGGTGCTGCACGGCGACGATCAGGCCGACATCCGCGACATCGCCCCGCTGCTGCGTCGCGGCCTGCATCGCCGCGCCGATTGCCTGCTCGGTTCGCGCTTCGGCACCGGCGCCCGGCGCGAGGGCTACTCCACCCTGCGCACCGCCGGCAACTGGGCCTTCAACCTGCTGTTCTCGGCCGCGGCTCACCGCCCGCTGATCGATCTCGGTTCCGGCCTCAACTGCTTCGCGACCGCGCCGCTGGCCGACCGCTTCTATCTCACCCTGGCCGACGACCTCACTTTCAACTACCACCTGATTCTGGCCATCGCGCAACGGCGTCTGCGCTACCGCTTCTTCCCCATCACCTGGCGCGAGGAAGACCAGGTCAGCAACGTCAAACTGCTGCGCCAGGCGATGCGCGCGCTGCAGATCGTCGGCGGTTACACCCTCGAGCCGCGCGCCTATCTCGCCCGGCCCCACGCCGACCACGCACCGGACGCGTACCGCGCGACGCTGCTGCACCAGCATCCGCGGAGGGCCGCGGCATGATTCCCGATGCCACCGCCTCGACGCATCGCATGGCGCCCTCCGCTTCCGCGGCCGGGCGCCGCGACGTGGTCGCCGACCTGCTCGGCGGCGAGTCGACGCGCCGTGGCCGTGTCTACGCCGGCCTGGCGTTCGCGGGGGTGGTGTTGATCGCCGGTCTGTTGGTGCTGCTGCTCGGCTACGTGCCGCCGACCAGCCATCCCTGGAGTTCGTTCATCCTGCTCGACGCGGGCTGGCGCACCGCCAACGGCCAGATCCCCCACGTCGACTTCCACAGCCCGATCGGCTTCATCTACACCGGCCTGCTCGGCGCACTGATGCGCCTCGGCGGCACGGCCCCGCGTGCCCTGGCGCTACTGCCGCTGGCGCTGCTGGTGCCGTACGCGCTGTGGGCGTGGTGGGTGAGCGTGCGCCGGCTCGCG
This sequence comes from Planctomycetota bacterium, assembly GCA_041641915.1. Taxonomy (GTDB): domain Bacteria; phylum Planctomycetota; class UBA11346; order UBA11346; family UBA11346; genus SLQH01. Next base: position 7,794 of record JBEPXK010000043.1, on the reverse strand, counting down.
TCGCTGGCTGCGATGGTGGTCGCCAGCACCCTGGTGCTGCATCTGCTCTCCATCGGCATGTTCGGCGCCAACGGCGACGCCGGGCTGACCTACGCCGGGCAGTACAGCCGGGTGGCCTGGGCCGTGTTCATGGTCCTCGCGCTCCAGGCGGTGCTGCCTCCGCGCGTGGCGACGGCGCGGGTCCGCGCGATCGAGGGGTGCATCGCGGGCCTCGCCGTCGCCTTCCTCCTCGGCTCCAAGTTCACCTACGGCCTCGCCGCACTGCCGCTGCTGCTCGTTGGCGCCTGGCTCCAGCGTGACGCCTGGCGTTGGTGGGCACCCGCGGCGGCTGCGGCCAGCGGGTTGGTCGCGCTCGTCATCGCCCTGGTGCTCACCGGAACGAGTGCCGGGGCGTATCTCGCTGATCTCGCGCTGGTCGCCCGTTCGACCCAGCAGAGCTCGATCGCCCTGTTGCGCGACGAGATCCTCGAGGCTCCGCTCCTGCTCGCGGCGCTGACCTTGCTGAGTCTCGTCTGGCTCCTGCCCCGTACCCGCGCAACCGATTCCCTGCGTGGTCTCGGGCCGTTGCCCGGCTCGTGGATCGCGGTCGCCCTGGTCGCTGCGCTCGGATTGGGCATCAGCGCGACCAACGGCGGCGAGCTCGCCTCGCCGGTCTATCCCCTGCTGCTCGCCGTGGCCCTCGGCCTCGGCGGCGCAGCCGCTCCGGGCGCTCCGGCGACCTTGCGCGCACCGGTATCCGGCGCGCTGCTCGCCGCCGTGACCATCGTAGCGATCACCGCCGGGCTGGCCCAGCCACTGCTGCAGGTCGGTGTCTACCGCGCCCGGGTTGGCGACGATCACGCCTGGGCGGGTACCACCGGCAGCCCGACTCTCGACGGGACCTGGTTCGCGCTCGCCGCGCGTCCGCCAGCCGATGCCGACACGCTCTACGCCGATCTGGTGCAGAACCGCAAGACCTACCATCCGCTGCTGTTCTGGTATGCCCTGCGCGACGGCATCGCCCTGCTCGACGCCCACAGCGACGAGGCCGCGGTGGTCGCCAGCACCGACTTCATCAACCCCTTCCCCTACGCCATGGCCTGGCCCAGCCCGCGCGGCGATTGCCTCTACTGGCACTACGGCCGCAACGTCGGCCCCGGCCTCGATCTCGACCCCGCGGCGGTCTTCGCCGACGTGGATCTGATCATGGACCCCGTGCGCCCGATCGTCAGCCGCACCCGCGCGTTCAAGTGGGAGCGCTACGGCGCGTGGCTCGATGCGCATTTCACCCCCATCGCGCAGACGCGCTGGTGGCGGCTCTACGAGCGCCGCAGTGATGCGCCCACCTCCCCCGGTCCCTCGACCATCACCTCGGTCCCGGACAGCCCTCGTGCCGCCCCCGGCCACACCCGAAGAGGAGAACTGCCATGACCTCTCACATGCACTCCCGCTTCATCGCCCCGGCTCTGGCCGCGATCGCCATCATGGTATCGCTGCTCGCCGCGAGCGCCGCCCCCGCCGTCGAAGAGGACACCATCCTCTATATCGAGAAAGGGACCACCGCGTCCGAACTCGGCTACACGCTCTATCTGCCGCCCGGCTACAACGATCCTGGCAACAGCGAGCGGCTGTACCCGGTGATCATAGCCATGCTCGGCAACGGCGAGCGCGGCGACGGCAGCCAGGATGACCTGAGCAAGACGCTCAAGCACGGCCCGATGTATAACATCAACAATAAGGGCTGGAACTTCCCCGCGATCATCGTCGGGCCGCAGTACCACAACGCCTGGAACAACAGCGACCCGCTGATCACCGTGCTCGACGAGGTGCTGATCAACTACCGCGCCGATCCCCAGGCGATCTACGCCACCGGCCTGTGCAACGGCGGCGAAGGCACCTTCCGGCTGGCCAAGGATTATCCCAGCTACCTGGCCGCGATCATCCCGATCCAGAACAGCATGGATCCGGCTTCGCCGGAGAACCTGGTCGACATGGACGTCTGGGCCTTCCACTCGTGGAGCGACGGCAACTTTCCGCGCCGCCAGAGCGTGAAGTGGCTGGAAGCAATCGCTGCCGCGCGTAACGGCGGGACCGCGATCGACTTCTGGCTCGGCTACACCCCGCCGCCGACGCCGAACTACGACGATCCCGCCGCACCGCACGCCGGCATCACGCGCACCGCAGAGCTGGATCTCGACGCGCCGCAATTCATCTGGCGTGACGAGTTCGATTACGGGGTCTACTTGCCGGTGACCGATGGCACCTTCCGCCCGCAACTGATGTGCACGCTGTGGCCGACCTCCTGGCATACCCCGAGCTGGAAGACCGCGTGGAACGACATCGACACCTGGGCCTGGCTGCTGCGCAAGTCCCAGGCCCGCACCCGGCCGTTGACCGAGTCGACCATGACCTGGAACTACAAGGGATCGGACACCATCGACATCCCCGTGTGGCTGCCGAGCGAACTGCCGGGCCGGCTCGAGGCCGAGAACTACGATCGTGGCCTGCCCGGCGCGGCCTTCCACGACGACATCGGCGCGGTCGACCTCGCCGGTGACGAGAGCGCGGTCGTCGACGCGGTGGCCGGCGAATGGCTCGCCTATACCGTTTACGTGCGCAACGGCGGCACCTTCGACCTGACCTTCCGCGTCGCCTCGGCAGGCGGTGGCACCCTGCGCCTGCTCGACGGGGCCGGCAACGATGTCACCGGCACGGTGGCCGTGCCCGATACCGGCGGCGAAGGCAACTTCACCGCGGTCGAGGTCGCCGATGTCGCCCTTCCCGGCGGACGTTCGACCATCAAGCTCGAGATCATCGACGGGCCGATCGCCATCGATGCGATCGAGGCTGCGACCGACGAGCTGATCCTCGACAATCGCGATGCCACCCGGTTGACGCTCAGCGGCAACTGGCAGGCCTCCTCCGGCGTGTCCGGCTTCTACGGCAGCGATTATTACTACACCAGCGACCTGCTCGCCCCCGACGCGACCGCCACCTTCAGCGCGGCCATCCCCGCCGACGGCCAGTACCACGTCTACATCCGCTACGCGGCCAAGAACAGCCGTTCCGACGTCGTGCCGGTGAGCGTGAGCCACGCTGGCGGCACCAGCGACTACAGCATCGACATGACCACTGGCGGCGGGGTCTGGCAGCATCTCGGCACCTACGGCTTCACCGCCGGTGGCGACGCCGCGGTGAGCATCGCCACCAGCGGCACCAGCGGTTGGGTCATCGCCGACGCGGTGCGTTTCGTGCCCGTGCCCGAACAGGGCGAGGAGCCGGTCGACCTGATCGTCGACAACCGCGACACCGCCTACACCGAGGCGGTCGGCGATTGGTACATCAGCGACAGCGTCTCGGGCTACTACGCCACCGATTACCACTACAGCAGCGAGCTGACCGGGGATTCCTTCGCCTACAGCGCCAACCTGCCGCGCACGACCGAGTACGACGTCTACATCCAATACGCCGCCAAGGACTCGCGCTCCACCGCGGTGCCGGTCGATGTGATCACCACCGGTGGCGCAGTGAGCCACAGCATCGACATGACCACCGGGGGCGCCGTATGGCAGCATCTGGGCCGCTACGAACTCGCCGCCGGGCTCGAGCAGCGGGTGGTCGTGCGCACCGCGGGCACCAACGGCTGGGTCATCGCCGACGCGGTGCGCTTCGTCGAGTACGAGCCGGAATCGATCGCGCGCCCGCTCGACCTGATCATCGACAACCGCGACCTGCCCTACATGGAATACGACGGGGAATGGCTGGCCAGCTCTGGCGTGCCGGGATTCTACGCCGAGGACTATCGCTACGCCGACGCGTCCATGGCCACCGCGGCGACCTTCCGCCCCGACCTGCCGCTGGCGCTGACCTATGACGTGTTCATCCGCTACGCGGCCAAGGACTCGCGCTCGGCTGCGGTCAACGTCGACATCATCCATAGCGGCGGCACGACCACGGAGGTGGTCGACATGCAGACCCAGGGCGGGATCTGGGTCTACCTCGGGCGCTTCGACTTCGCCGCCGGCACCGACGGCGCCGTGCGCCTGCGCACCGACGGCAGCCCGGGCTGGGTCATCGCCGACGCGGTGCGATTCCAGGAGGTCGAGGACCTCGGCGGCGGCCCGCTCGACCTGATCATCGACAACCGCGACACGGCCCAGACCACCGCCAGCGGCGACTGGGCCGTGAGCGACGGCGTTAGCGGCTTCTATGGCGATGATTACGCCTACGCCGCTGGCGACGGTAAGAGCTTCGGCTTCATGCCCAATCTGCCGCGGGCGGCGCTGCTCGCGGTCTCGATCCGCTACGCCGCCAAGGACAGCCGCGATATCAGCGTGCCGGTCGAGGTGATGCACGCCGATGGCAGCTACACCTACGCCGTGGACATGACCGTCGATGGCGGCACCTGGGTCCCGCTCGGCACCTTTGCCTTCGATGCCGGCGACACGGGCGGCGTGGTGGTCAAGACCGACGGCACCGACGGCTGGGTTATCGCCGACGCGGTGCGCTTCGAGGAGGTCGACAGCCTGCCGCCGTTCGCGGTCACCATCGACAACCGCGACCGGCTGCACACCGCCACCGTCGGCGACTGGCCGACCAGCAGCAATTCGGCCGGGTTCTACGCCGCGGATTACGCCTACGACGTCTCCGAGGGTTCGGCCGGCAACAGCTTCACCTTCGCGCCGGTGATCCCGACCGCGGGCAGCTACGAGGTCTTCTTGCAACACCCGCACGACGACCAGCGGGCGAGCAACGTGATGGTCGATGTGGTCCACGCCGATGGCACCGCCAGCCTGGTCGTCGATCAGACCCAGGCTGCCGGCGGCAGCCCGCTCGACGAGGGTGCGATGAAGCATCTCGGCACCTACGACTTCGCCGCCGACGGCAGCGCCGCGATCGTCATCCGCAGCGACGGCGCCGATGGCTGGGTCACCGCCGACGCGATCACCATCCGCGAGACCACCGCCGCGAACCAGTGACCACAGGAGTCGCAGATGAACGCCGTCGCGCAGACAGGACAGGATCGGGCGCCCACCCCCCACCGGGGGCGTGGGCGGCGTCTGCCCTTTCTCGACGCGGCGCGCTCGTTGGCGATCCTCGGCGCGGTCGGCTGCCACGTGCTGCTCGCCTTCGCCGTGCTGCACCGCATCGATGCGCTGGCGCTCAAAGCCGCGCTCAACGGTATTTTTCGCGTCTGTGCGCCCTTGTTCTTCATGGTCTTCGGCGTGCTGCTCGAACTGGTCTACGTGCGCAAGTGGCAGGCGGGTCAGGCGCGGATGGTCAGCACCCGGCTGGGGGTGCGCTCGCTGCAATGCCTCACCGGCTACCTCATCGGCGTGATCTGCGCCGTGCTCGGCGGCAATATGGCCGGCGATGAGGTCCTGCCTGCAGTGGCCGGGTTCGCTGGCGCGCCGATGGTCGGCGTGTTGCGCTTCTACGCCATGGCCCTGCTGATCGCGATCCCGCTGCTCGCCTGCCGCGTGCGCTTCGGCCCGTTGGTGCCGCTGGTGCTGCTGGCGCTGATCTGGATCGCCGACCCGCTGATCGCCCTGCTGCCCCTGCCGCCGGGCGAGAGCGCCTGGGGCGTGTTCTGGGGCCGCCTGATCGGCCGTCCGCACATCGGCGTCGGCGGCTCGACCATGCACAACTTCACCATCGTGCTCTACGGCCTGCTGCTGGGTCAGCACCTGCGTGCCCGCCAGGGGCGCGCGCTGCCGTTGTTCGGCGGCCGTCTACCGATCCTGACCCTGGCTCTCTGCGCCGCGGTGGTCGCGGTCTACGCGCTGCAACACGGCGCCGTATGGGTCGCCGAGGGCTTCCTCAACACCCGCATGTCGTTGCGCGTGGCGCACCACCCGGCCTACTACGCCATCGTCATCCCCTATGCGCTCGTCGTGCTGTGGCTGGCGCACCGGTGGGAGGGCGCGCTGATGCGCACCGGCCCGGTGCTCAGCCTGGGCCGCTACTCCCTGGTCGCCTTCACGCTCGGCAATGCGCCGTTGGCCGCGCTGCCGGCGATGCTCGAGCTGTCTCTCCCGCTCGCGATCGCGGTGAGCGTGGCCTACATGGCGGCCTTCGTAGCTGTGATCCACGCTTACGCCTACGTACGCAATCACCCGGTCAGCAAGCAGCAGTCTGCAGCGTCCCCACCACAGGTACCACCGGAACTGGGCTGCGCCTCCTCGCCCTCGCGCGCCCGGACCTCGTCGTAAAGGAGGACACCATGTGCACAGGTCACCATGAACCACCATTCGCCGAGACCGCCGGTGGTCGCCGCGCCGGTGCACTGGCGCGCATTATCTGTTGTGGCGTGCTGGCGGCCTCCGCCAGTCTGGTCGCGATCGACCTGCCACCGCCGGTGGAAGGCATGACTCTGCACCCTGCCGGCTCGGCCGGGGGGCTCTCGCACGGCTTCGCCGAGTACATCCCCCACGGTTATCATGACCACCCCGATCGGCGCTATCCGGTGATCGTCTTCTTCGGCGGCACCGGCGAGCGTGGCGATACCAGCCCCGGTAATGCCGGCGAGCTCGGCCGCATGGCCGGTAGCGGGCCGATGCGCATCGCCCGCGATGACAAGACCGGCATCTGGGACTTCGATGACCACGCCAACGGCGGCGCGGCAATCATCATCGGCCCCCAGCTGAGCCGCGATGCCAACGAAAAGTACACCGGTAACAGCCTCGATGCCATCGATGCGATCCTCACCGCGGTGCTCGCCTCACGGCGGGCCGACCCCAACCGGGTCCACCTCACCGGTTTCAGCCTCGGCGGCGGCGGCGTGTGGCTCTATGCCCAACGCGTGCCCGACCGTTTTGCCGCGTTGGTGCCGATCTGCGGCGCGGCTCCGCCGCAGGACCACTACAAATACCACAATATCGCTGGCGCCGGAGTGTGGGCGGTGCATTGCTACGGCGACGGCGTGGTGCCGCACGGATGGACCAGCGGCTGGCTGGACCAGATCGCGGGTGAGACCGCGGGCGCCGCGGTCGACCCGATGATGGATGGGTACCCGTCCGCCTCAGGCGCCGCGAGCACCGATCTCACCGCCCACTTCGATCTCGCCCAGGGCTGGCGCTGGTCGTATGTCGCAAGCGACGTCCACCGCGCGGGCATGGCGGTGCCCGACGCAGCGACAGACGAGAAGCTGCGCTACACCCTGCTCAAGGGCAACGGCCACGGCGGCTGGAACGAGACCTACAACAACCCGGACATCTATGCCTGGCTGTTGTCGCAGACCCGGGCCGAGACCGAGCAGACCAACATGAGTCTGATCATCGACAACGCCGATGCCGAGACCAGCACGGTCGGCAACTGGTCGACCAGCAGCAGCGTGTCCGGGTATTACGGTGAGGATTACGCCTATGCTGATCCGCAGGGCGGTTCCGGGTCGCGGTTCAACTTCCTCCCGGACTTTCCACAGGCAGGGTCGTACAAGGTCTACCTGTGGTGGAATGCCAAGGACAGCCGCGACGAGGCGGTGCCGGTGGTCGTCAATCACGCTGGTGGGCGGGCTTGCCTGACCGTGGACCAACGCACCAACGGCGGACGCTGGAGCCTGCTCGGCACCTGGGATTTCGCCGCTGGCCCCGGCGCGTCGGTGTCGGTGCGCAACGACGACACCAGCGGTTGGTGCATCGCTGACGCCGTCGCCTTCCAGCGCGTCGGGGCCCCCTTGAGCCAGCTGCGGACCATCCGCCTGCGTTGCGACAGCGACAACGCCTGCGTCGAGGCGGTCCGGACCGAACTCGGCGGAATCCCGTGCGAGGAACCGGTACGCCTCGATATCACCAATACCAATGGCGCCTTCCCCGC
>JBEPXK010000042.1:0-13890 GCA_041641915.1 Planctomycetota bacterium | reverse complement strand
CGCGCGCACGCCGCCCTGGCTGTTGCTCGCGGCCGGGCTGCTGGTCGCCGTCGGCCTGGCGCTGCTGATGGTCACCGCCCGCGACCCGGCGCCCGACCAGCTGCGATCGGCCGGGCTGGGCATCCATGCCGACGCACCGATCACCGCCGGAGCCACGCTCAGCAGCGGCCCCACGACCACGACCGTGATCTGGCATCACGGCGATGCCCGGATCGAGCTTGCGCCGCACACGCGTTTGGTGGCCAGCGCCGCGGACCGCCTGCGGCTCGAACAGGGCCGCATCCGCTGCGTCGTCCCCGGTCTCGCCGCAGGCGAACGCCTCCAGGTGGTCACCGACACGGCCACCACCACCGTCCTCGGCACCGTGTTCACCGTCGCGCACACCCACGGCGCAACCACCGTCGCCGTCGAGGAAGGCCGCGTACAGGTGCACGACCGCGACCACGCGCGCCGCGTCCTCGCCGCTGGCGAGACCTACCGCAGCGACGACGTCCCGGAACCGGTCCCGCCGCCACCTGACGGCTGGGCCCTACTGCGCCACGACCGCGAGGCGACCACCGTCCTGGATCGCGCGCGCGCGAACGGAACGCTGGTGCTGCCGGCAGACACGGAACTGGTGCTCGAGGTCAGCGTCCCCGCCGGGGTCCAAGCCATCACCGCCACCCTCGACGGCGAGGAACTGGCCATGCGCTCGCGCACTCGCGATGGCCGTCGGGTCGAGAAGGTGCCGCCCTACTTCCTTTTCGGCAACCGCGACGGCAGCCACTACACCCGCGAGCTCGAACCCGGCCGCAGGCAGCTCGAGGTCACCGGCTGGGCCGACGCCGAAGCGACGCAGATCCACGACCGCGCGCTGTTCATCCTGGAGGTCGAACCGGCGCCACCGCCGGCGGCCAGGGATCGAACCAGGACCACAGCTCCGCCCACGCCGCCGGCGCGCCGCTGAGCCGCCGGGCGCGATCGCGCAAGCCCGGCCAGTCGCAGCGTCCGAAACAGAACGCGAGCCAGTCCGCGCGCTCACAGGCGATGGCCAGATCGGGCTTGTCGCAGCGACCCCGGCTACAGGCGGCCACCCCACGGCGAACGTGGAGGCAGAAATCCGCATCGATGTCCACGAAGCTGACGAGCACCCGGGTGTCGGCTCTTGCCGAAGCGACCGGATCGAGCCGGAAGCCCAGGGCCCGCACAAAGCTGCCCGGAGCCATCGCGGCGGCTGTCTGCGGATCGATCCGCGGCGGATGATCCTGCGGGTCCCAGTGCCCCTCCCACGCGCGTGCGGCGCTGAGGTAGATGTTGCGGGTGGTCCAGGCCGGTGCGACCTGCCCCATCGCCCGCAGCGCGTCGGCGAGCAGCTGGCGCGCGCGCGATGCCTGCGGATGCGCGGGAGCGATCGCGCGGGTCACGTGCCGCGCGAGCCTGGCCGCCCACGCCCAGCAGCGTTGTGCCAGTTCACGCTCGATCGCCGCGCAGGTGGCCTCGGGCCCGCCGAATGCCGCCACGATCTTGCGGGCCTCCAGCTCCGGGGGGACCGGGTGCAGGTCGACCGCATCACCTGAGAACCAGCCGAGCAACCCGGCGTAGATCCCGCGCACGCCGAACTGCCATTCGGCGTAACTCTGGGCGATGCCCGGATCGTCGCATAGATGCGGCGGCAGCTCGATCTGCGCGATCAGCGCATCGGGGTCGAGGCCACGATTCATACCGCGGACGCTCTGATCGTAGACGAACTGCAGGGCGTCACGAAATGCCCGCACCCGCTGCGCCACCCGCTCGCTCCCGCTGATCGGCCGGCCGTGGACCCCGAGCAGATGCGTCGCGCCGAAGCTCGCGATCAGATCGAGCCCCGCGAGCCAGGGGCCGGGATCGCGGTAGCCGCCGCCGGCGACCGAGACGACGTTGGGGAAGGTGGCCGTGAGATGGTTGTGGATACAGACCCCGCGTTGCGGAAACCAGAGGATCAACGTGTCGTCGGTATCGAAGGAGTACCGCGTGTGGACCTCCACCCGCTCACCGGCGACCGTGGTCCGCACCATCGGCTCGGCCCAGGTCACCGTCGGCGCGCGGTAGCCGAGCGCACCGCGCTTGGCGCCCGCTGCGGCGGTGGCGATCGGATCGGCATCGGGGCCCTCCCGTGGCAAGGGCACGCCGTACTGGGCCAGGGCCCGGAAGTGATACGCGGGAGCCTCGTGTGCCTGCATCCGCGCGAGGTTCGCATGCAACCGATCGTGGGCATGGATCGGCACCTGCCGCTCGCCCAGCAGACCGTCGGTACCGAAACAATAATGTGAATGCGTGTAGATCACCGCGGCGATCGGCCGGTCGCTGAGCGCGGACAGACGCTCACGGATCGCCGCCCCCTCGGCGGCGCCGTTGCCGGTATCGATCACGATCAGTCCCTCGGGCGCATCGATGGCGTGGGCATTGGCCACGCTCAGGCCGACCACCGACCACACCCCCGGCACATGGGTCAGGCTCGCCGGCGCGATGTGTTCGCGCCCCGCGACCAGTTCGTGACTGGCGATCTGCCCCGCCGCGCCGGTGACCAACGGCACCGGCGCCCCCGTGTATCGTGGATCGTGCATGCCGCAGTCTGGCCGCGGATCCGGCAGCGCCAAGTCGCGGTACGCCACGCCATCAGGAAACGGCGGCTGCGCGATCAACACCCATAAGCGAACGGGGCGTCAGCAACCGTCTTCAGCCATGGGGCACCAGCAGACTGTTCGACGTTTCGTGTGAACCCGCGAACAGCGAGTGGCGACCAGCGGCCAGTGGGATGAGCTGCCTCCGCGCGGAGCTATGGCCCCGCATCCAATCGGCCAGGCATCAGCCACAGCAACGGCCACCAACCACCACCCATCCCCTCGCGCGAATCAACACCCCAGCTGACGCTTCCGCGCGCTTGCAGCCCGGCAGCCGGATCGGATCGTCCGCCGGTCGGCGCCGGATTTGGGTGCCGCCGGAACGGAGCAGTTCATGCAGACCGCAGCGCTCGGTGAGACCGGGGTGACCGTCACCCGGCTCGGATTCGGTTCCCAGACCATTGGCGGCCTCGGCTACGGACCGCAGGACCAGTCGCTGAGCGTACCCGCCACGCTGGCCTACCTCGACGGCGGCGGCCGGCTGATCGACACCGCCCGCGGCTACGGCACCAGCGAGATCCATGTCGGCCGCGCCCTCACGAGCTACGGGATGCCGTCGCATCTGGTGACCATCTGCTCCAAGAGCGGGTCGACGCATCCGCCCTGCATCGAAGCCGACCTCGAAACCAGCCGTCACTGTCTCGGGCGCGACCACATCGACGTCTACTACGTCCACGTCCCGCCGGCAGACCGCGCGGCGCTCATGCGGGTGCTCGACGCCTACGAGGGCTTTCGCCGCGACGGCCGCATCCGCTTCATCGGCCTGTCGTGCAAGCGGCTCGACCGGCCCGAGGCCTGCGACGAGGTCCGCGGCTGGATTCGCGACGGCCGCGCCCAGGTGATGCAGTTCCCCTATTCCTTCGCCCGGCCGTGGGTCGGCGAGCTGATCGCCGAGGCCCGGGCCGCGGGCATCGGCTGCGTCGTGCGTCAGGCCCTGGAGGGCGGCCTGCTCTCCGGCGCCTACCGCCCCGGCCATCGCTTCACCGATCGCGCCAACGATGGCCGCGCGGGCGTCGAGCCAGCGGCCATGGCCGAGGCGCTCGAACTGATCGATGCGATCCGCCAACGCTTCGCGGTCGGCGCCTACGCCACCCTCGCCGATGTGTCACTGGCCTACGTGCTCTCGCATCCCGACGTGGCGGCGACCATCCCCGGCGGCGGCGACCCGGACCAGGTGCAGACCAACCTGCGCGCCGACGCGCTGCCGCCGCTCACGCCAGAGGACCGACGCGAGCTCGAAGCGATGGCCGCCCCGCTGATGTCCCTGCTGCGAGCGGGCAAGGATCACTGAACCGCCTGCCCGATCCGCGCCCGTCGCGCTCAGTCGACAAGCGCGAACGGCGGCCGCTCGGGCAGGGCGGCGGCGAAGGCGTCGAGCAGTTCCTGCTGCAACGCATCGTCGAAGCCGCCAGCGAAGAACCGTTCGAGCACCTCGCGCTCGAGCCGCTGCCAGCTGGCCGCCTCATCGCCGGGCATGATCGGGTAGAACCGGGCGCCGTTGGCCAACGCGGCCGCGCGGTCGCCGGGCGCATCGCCGAGCACCAGCACGTGGCCTTCTGGATACTTTCCGCCGGTGGCCATGGCCAGGTGTTCGCCCTTGGTGCCCAGCTCCTGCCCTGCCGCCGCGTCCATGAACGGCATCAGGCCGTGCTCGGTCCACTCGCGATCGATGGCATCCTGCGAGGCCTGCGAGATGACCATCAGGTCGGCGTGGGCGCGGGCGCGCTCGAGCACCGGTTTGACCCCGGGGAAGGGCGGGATGCCGCAAACCATATCGGCCACGCGTTCGTTGACCTCGCGGTGCCAGGCCAGCACCCGCGTCAGATCGGCGTCGCCGGTGGCCTCGACCGCGTCGTGCAACGCCGGACCGCCGAGCCGGGTCTCGCGATCGAGCCAATCGCGCAGGCCCTGCATCCGTGGCACGGTGAAACCGCGCTCGGCGACCGCGGCGTGGCGGGCGAGCAGGTCGAGCGCCAACCGGACCGCGGCGAAGCGGTTGGTGCCGCGGGTGGCGCCGTAGAGGTTGACGAACTCCCACACCTCGCGCGCGTAGCGACTCACCGGCTGGAGTCGGAAATGCTTGATGAACGCCGGGCAGAAGCACTCCTTGTGCTTGATCTCCATCGCGTCGAAGACGCAGCCGTCGGAGTCGATGCCGATGAAGCGGTCGTGGCGCGGGCTGAAATCGCGCAGGCGGTCGCGGGGGTCGGTCATGGGCGTCTCCTTCAACGGGCGGCCGGTTCGAGGCGCACCGGCACTCGCGCGCGCGGCGTGAGCGCACCGAGCATGATCGCCGCCGCAGCCTGCATATGCTCGGGCGCGCCGGGGTGGAAGATGGTGATCACGGTGTCGAGCTCGTCCTCGATCGCGAAGCGATAGGGCGAGTTGCTCAGCACCACCAGCGGCTTGCCGCTGCGCCGCAGCATCTCGCGCACTGCGGCTCCACCAGGGCCGTCCTTGTGATAATAATAAGCGGTGGTGATGATCGCATCGCAGGGCTCGTGCTCCAGGCGATAGGCCACCCGTTCGAGATCGGCCGGGCCGGGGCGGTACGGCACCTCGACCGCGGCGACGTGCTCCGAACGCTGCGCGAGCGCCTCCCACAGCAGGCCCGGATGCGAGTAGTGGTTGTTGGCGTGCAGGTGGGTCGGGAAGACCTGTTCGACCAGCAGCAGGCGAGCGTCGCGCGCGAGCGGCAGCAGTCCCGCCCGGTCGCGCAACACCAGCGCGCTGCGCTCGGCGATCTCCGTCGCCGCGGCGCGCGTGGCCGGCGCCTCGATCGGCGCGTCGGCCGCGGCCGGATCGACCCGCCCGCCGTCATCGGCCAGACCCATATCGTAGCGCATACGCAGGATCCGCTGGACCGAGGCGTCGATGCGCGCCTCGGAGATCCGCCCCGAGCGGACCGCGTCGTAGAGCCCCTGCCAGACCTCGAGCCGCACCGGCCCCTCGTCGCGCAACAGCACCAGGTCGGTGCCGGCTTCGACGGTGCGGATGCAGGCCTCGACCACGTCCCAGAGCTTGAGCACACCGCCCATCATCATGTTGTCGGTCTCGACCACCCCGGTGAACCCGAGCTCGCCGCGCAGCAGGTCCTCGATCACCGACCGCGTGGCCGAGGCCGGCGCCGTATCGACGCCGATGCCCGGATACCGGCTGTGGGCCGTCATGATCGCCGGCAGGCCCGCATCGATCAGCGCCTTGAACGGGCGGATGTGCACGTCGCGCAGCGTGGCGGCGTCGCAATCGACCGCCGGCAGGCCGTGATGGGCGTCGGCGGTCGAATCGCCGCGACCGGGGAAGTGCTTGCCGGTCGCGACCAGCCCGGTGGCGGCAAAACCGCGTAGCGTGGCCAGGGCGTGGGTGATCACCGTCTCGGGATCGTCGCCGTAGGCACGGGTGCCGACCTCGGGGTTGCGCGGGTCGACATTCACGTCGAGCACCGGCGAATGGATCATGTCGATGCCCACCGCGCGCAGCTGGCGCGCGAGCGCGAGCGCGCAGCGCTCGGTCAACGCCGGATCGCCGGCCGCGGCGTAGGCCATCGGATGGGGGAACAGGCGCTGGCCGATGACCATGTCGTCGACCGCGTTGCCCTCCTGGTCGCAGGCGCAGTGCAGCGGCACCGGTACCGCGCGCTCGCAGGCCATCGTCCGCAGCCGGTTGAGCGTTTCGGCGTATTGCGCCGGGGTGCAGGCGATCGGTCGCTGGTTGTCGGCGTAGTCGCGGCTGGTACCTGCGGGCCGGCGCAGGCTGCGCTGTTTGAATGCCGGTAGTTCGGCGCCGGGGGCGAGGTCGGAGAGCATCGAGAGCCCGCGGAACTTGGTCGTCACCCGCAGGCCGCCGATGTGGTAGCGGCGGATCAGCTCAACCACGTCGGGGGTGACAACCGGACCGCAGAATCCGAACACGCACAGCTGCCCGATCTTGTGCGCGAGCTCCATCCGCCCCATCAGCTCGTCGACCCAGCGCTCGCGATCACCATCGGTTCCGGTCATGTCCGCCCTCCAAGGGAGCGATCATGCCGCTGCCGTCGGACCCGCAAGGCCGGCGCCGCAATGCGACGCGACCCTCAGAGCTCCTGGAGAGTGCTACCAAGCCGATCCCGGCCTTGCGCGCGTCAGCGCGCCGCCGAGGGGACCATGGGGGCCGGGCCGGCCCCCATCGGCCGACAGAGCCCTGTTTTCCGTCGGAAATGGGCCGAAGGGCGGAACCGGCATCGCGCAGCGATAGCCGGCCCCGGTGGGGCCGGCGGCCGGTGGAGCGCGACGAGCGACAGCGAGGAAGCCGGGCCCGGAGGGACGCAGAAAACGCGGCCGGAGGCCGCGAACCCCGACCGAGGCCGGGGGGGTACGCGCCGAAGGCGCGAGGGGGCAGCGCCCCCTCTGATAAAAGCCTCAACAGTTTCAGGATGCCGGAACGCTCACCCGCGCTTGATGCTGATCTTGCGCGGCTTCATCTCCTTGGCCTTGGGCAGCGTCAGGCGTAGGACGCCGTCAGCGACGTGGGCGCTGACCTTGTCGCGGTCGACGCCGTGGCCGAGGGTGAAGACGCGCTCGTAGGCGCGCGGCCGGTACTCGCTGTAGCTCGCCTCCCGCTCGGCGCCGTTACCGGCACGGGCGTGGATCTTGAGCTCGTTGCGCTCCAGCTCGACGTCGACGTCCTTCTCGCTCACGCCAGGGACGTCGATGCGGATCTCGTAGGCGTCGGCCAGCTCGTAAATGTCGGCGGCGGGCGCCACGGTGGGCAGGCTGGTGGTTTCCATCGTCGATCTCCTCACTTGTTCTCGATGGCAATGCGGCGGGGCTTGTCGGCTTCACGACGGAAGATGTGGACCGTCAACACCCCGTTTTCGTACTTGGCATCCCCGCGCTCGGTGTCGGCAGCGAAGGGCAGGCGGACGCTGCGCGTGAAATCGTAGTCGTGACGCTCACGCCGCAGCACCCGGGCGCCCTCGGGGACGCTGGCGGTGCGCTTGCCGCGGATGGTCAGCATGTCGCCTTCGAGCGAGAGCTCGATGTCCTTCTCGTCCATCCCCGGCAGTTCGGCGGTCAGCACCGCTCCGTTCTCGTCGCTGGAGAGGTTGATCGGCGGGAACTCCGAGCCCATCAGCGACATCCGTGAAGCGGGCCAGTCCCGATCGAGGGTCTCCCAGAAACGCTCCAGGAGCCCGAAGGGGCTGCGGGAATAGTCCATATGCACCATGGGATTCTCCTTTCGGTTGATCGTTTCCCGGTTGCGCTGGTGATATGCAGATTGCGTACCAATCAGCGGAAGGAGCCCAGCTGGATGTAAAGCCGGCATTGACAACCGCTTGCCGCTAACTCACGAATTCACGTCATAATTGCCAGTCATTATGACAGTCACGCCGGCCTTGCCCTGCACTTTCGACCAATTGTCATGGTCGTCCTGACCGGCGTGCCGCCCGACTGCCTCTGACGCGGAGCGATCCGGAGCTCGCGGCTTGTGCGCCGCCTCCGTGGCCCACAGTCTGCCGATCGGCGCCGTGCCACCGCGGCGAGCCGACCCCACCCGGAGCCGACCCCATGACCGTCCAGCAGCTGCAGGAATACGTCTTCGCCAGCAAGTACAGCCGCTACCAGCCGGACCGCCGTCGGCGCGAGACCTGGCATGAGGCCACGGCGCGGGTGATCGACATGCACCGCCGCCACTTCGCGGAGAAGGGCATCGAGGTCGACGACCTGCTCGCAGTGGTCCGCGACGCGATGGAGCGGCGGCTGGTGCTCGGTTCCCAGCGCGCGCTGCAGTTCGGCGGCGATCCGGTGCTGCGCAAGAACGCCCGCATCTACAACTGCACCACCTCCTATTGCGACCGGCCGCGCTTCTTCCAGGAGGCCCTGTGGCTGCTGCTCTGCGGCTGCGGCGTCGGGTTCTCGGTCCAATGGCATCACGTCGAACGCCTGCCCGGTATCGAACGCCCGCAAGGCGAAGAGACCGCCTTCTGCGTGCCCGACACCATCGAAGGCTGGGCCGACGCACTCGGCGCGCTGCTGTCGAGCTACTTCACCGCCGACCAACCCTTCCCCGAGCTTGCCGGTAAATACGTCCGCTTCGACTACTCCCAGATCCGACCCAAGGGCGCACCGATCGCCTGCAGCACCGGCAAGGCCCCCGGCCCCGAGCCGCTCAAGCGCAGCATTGAGCTGATCCGCGAACTGCTCGACGCCTGCTGCACCGCCGGGCGCACCCGGCTGCGCCCGATCGATGCCTACGATGTGCTGATGCACGCCTCCGACGCGGTGCTCTCCGGCGGCGTGCGCCGCAGCGCGACCATCTGCCTGTTCTCGCCCGACGACGAGGAAATGGCCGCGGCCAAGACCGGCAACTGGTTCCGCGAGAACCCCCAGCGCGCGCGATCGAACAACTCGGCCCTGCTGCTGCGCGACGGCACCGACCGCAATCTGTTCGACCGGCTGATGCACTCGGTGCGCGAGTTCGGCGAACCCGGATTCGTCTGGGCCGACCACCCCGACGTGACCTACAACCCCTGCGTCGAGATCGGCCTGTGGCCACAGATCGACGGCATCTCCGGCTGGGCCTTCTGCAACCTGTGCGAGATCAACATGGGGGCGGTCGACACCCCCGACAAGTTCGAGGTCGCCGCCCGCGCCGCGGCCGTGCTCGGCACCCTCCAGGCCGACTATACCGAGTTCGGCTATCTCGGCGAGGTCAGCGAGCGGATCGCCCGCCGCGAGGGGCTGCTCGGCGTGTCGATGACCGGGATGATGGAACACCCGGACGTCGCCTTCGACCCCGCGCTGCAACGCAAGATGGCCACCGAGGTGTTGGAGATCAACCAGAGCGTGGCCGAGCGCATCGGCCTGGCCCCCGCCGCCCGTGCCACCTGCGTCAAGCCGGCCGGCACCACCAGTTGCATCCTCGGCACCTCCTCGGGCATCCATCCCCACCACGCCCGGCGTTATTTCCGTCGTGCCCAGGCCAACGAGGACGAGCCGGTGGTCCGGTTCTTCCAGCACCACAACCCGGCCGCGGTCGAACGCTCGGTGTGGAACCCCAACGCCACCGACGTGGTCATCACCTTCTGCATCGAGGCTCGCGAATCGGCCAAGACCAAGAAGGAGCTCGACGCGGTCGACCTGCTCGAATACGTCAAGCTGACCAAAGAGAACTGGATCGACGCCGGCCGACGCCCCGAGCGCTGCGCCCGCCCCTGGCTCAGCCACAACGTCTCCAACACCATCACCGTGCGCGACGGCGAATGGGACGCGGTCGCCGACTTCATTTACGACAACCGGGATTTCTTCGCCGGCATCTCGCTGCTGCCCGAGGGCGGCGACCTCGACTACCCCCAGGCCCCCTTCGCCGAGGTCTGGACCGCCGACGAGATCGTCGCGCACTACGGCGTGGGCACGATCATGAGCTCGGGGCTGATCGTCGACGGCATGAAGGCCTTCGACGACAATCTCTGGGCCGCCTGCGACTGCGCCCTCGGCCGCGGCGAGGATCTCGACGCACCGATCGACCCGGCGCTGCCCAAGCGTGCCTACGAGGCGCTGCAGATCGTGCGCCAGGACAAGAAGGACTGGGTCCGCCGCGCGCGCAAGTTCGCCGCCAACTACTTCGACGCCGACGTGCTCAAGATGACCCGCTGCCTCAAGATGGTCAACAACTGCAAACTGTGGGAAGACCTGCAGCGCGAATACCGCAACGTCGACTACGCCCAGCTGATCGAGGAAGAGGACAACACCACCGTCGATCAGACCGTGGCCTGCGGCGGCGGGGCCTGCGAGATCATCTGAGCCCCACCGGCGGCGCGGCGCGGCGAGGCGAGACGGCTGCCGACCTCAGCCCGACGGCGAACGGCGCTTGCGCGCCGCCTGCTCGCGACGGTAACGCCGCGAGCGGCGCAGCAGGGTGAGGATGATGATCAGCATGCCCAGCAGCACACAGACCTGCTCCCACTGCGAGAGACCGTCCAACGGGCCCTGCGCCTCACCGGCGGCCGTAGCCGCCGTGCGCTGCTCCAGGCGCTCGCGCGAGCGCCGCTTGAGATGGATCTCCTGCCGGCCGAAAAGCACCCCGAGGGGCAACTCGCGCACCCGTTCGACCAGCGCCCCGCCCGCACCCTGAGCGCTGACCACCAGGTCGGCGGGATCCAGCAAGCCCGCCTCCCCGCGGTCGGCGACCAGCACCACGACAGTCGAGAACTCCGCCCCCGGCGCCGCCGCCGCGATCAGATCGCCCGGCAGCACGCGCGGCTCCGGTCCCGCCGCGGCGATGCGCACCGGTTTGCGCGCGGCATCGCGATAGACATCGCCGACCGCCGCACGGAAACCGTGGCTGGTGCCGCTGACCGAATCGACCAACCCGGCCAGGCCGCGCTGCGGAGGATCGGTCGGTGCGACCCACGGCCAGTCCAGGCCATCGGCCATCCGCCAGGCGCGGATCACCAGACTGAGATGGTCCACGGCCAGACCGGCAGCGGCCAATCGCTCGCGCCGCGGCAACTGTTCGCGCTGCAACGTCGGCAAGCCGACCATCGCCCGGGCATAGCCGCCGGCGTGGTCGGCCGCACGGACGAAGATGCGCGCCGGGCCGCTGCGATACGCCCCCGGCGCCAGCCCGGCGAGTTCCTGCCCCGGTGCAAGCGTGAACACGGCGCCGTCGGCGAGCCGCCGCCACGGACCCACGATGGCCTTGGGCGCCCGCTGGTCCTGGTGCAGCCAGTGCTGTGCGTCATCGTCGGCGCCGGGCAGCACTCCCCAACACAACAGCACCACCAGGATCGGGAAACAACGCATACGCGAGCTTGATCGCGCCGAGGGCGCGGCGCAACGGCTGTCTGGCGCCCCGGGCCAGGCCGGCCCCGCGATGCTTTCACCATGGTGAATGCACGGCCGGGCCGGGCTAGCGTTCGCGCTGCTTCTGCCCAACCCCTGCGAGGAGACAGGATGCCCAACTGGTGCCCGAGTCGCTGCATGCATGTCGGTATCGCGCTCGGCATGACATGGAGCATGGTCGCGCCGGGAGCCGACAATGACACCGGCGCCCCGCCGATCTGGCGCCTCGAGTTCGACAACGACCTGGTCTTCAACACGGATGACCAGCTCAGCGCGGGCTGGTCGCTGCAGCGCCACAGCGCGGCCGCGGCGGACTGGTCGAGCGTCCACGCCCCGCGTTGGCTCGCCGGCCTCGGCGCCTACATCCCCGGCCTGGATCGGAGCGATCATGTCAAACGCATGGGCATGGGCATCGGCCAGGTGATCCAGACCCCGGAGGACCTTGAACGCGAGGACTACATCCCCGACGACGTCCCCTACGCCGCCAGCCTCGGCGTGTTCTTCAGCTGGACCGCGATCAGCCCCGAGCACATCGCCGGCTGTCAGCTCTACCTCGGCACCATCGGCGAACCCGCGCTGGGTGAGGAGGCACAAAGCACGGTTCACGGGATCTTCGCCGGCGACGACCCCCAGGGCTGGGACAACCAGGTCGGCTTCGAACCGGTGATCAACCTCAGCTACGGCAGCTGGTGGCGGTTCGCCGACGCGGGCGACAACACCGGCCTGGGCGCCGACCTCGCCGGGGGCGGCTTCCTGAGCATCGGCAACCTCGCCACCATGCTCGACGGCGTGGCCCAGGCCCGGATCGGCTGGAACCTGCCTCGGGGGTTCGCGCCTATTCCCGATCCGGGCGGCTTCGGCGTGGCCCAGGTTCCACGGGTCGGGCCGCCCGAGGACTTCGCCGCCTACATCTCCATCGCCGGCCGCGCCCGCGCCATCGGCTACAGTGTATTCTTCGACGGCAGCCTGTTCGACGCCGACGAACCCGAGGCTCCCGATCGCGAATTCGGCACCCTGCAGGCGATCGTCGGCGCCCACTTCCTCTACCAGACCTACGCCGCCCGCGCCCACCTCGTCTTCAGCACCGACCCGATCGACTCCTCGGCCAGCAGCCGCTCGTGGGGTGCGCTCACGCTCGAAGCGAGCTTCTGACACCCCGGCCCCACTGGGGCCGGCTATCACGGCAGAACCCGACCCGGACATCAGTGGTCCGCTCGTCGCCGGCCCCACCGGGGAGAGCGACTGCGTCAACCCGCTTCCCGGATGGGGCCCTGCCCAGCCGGGATGGAATAACCGGCCGCCGGCCCCACCGACCCCGACCCGGCCATCAGTGGTCCGCTCGTCGCCGGCCCCACTGGGGCCAGCGACTGCGTCAACCCGCATCCCGGATGGGGCCCTGCCCATCCGGGATGGAATAACCGGCCGCCGGCCCCACCGGGGCCGGCTATCACGGCTTTGCCGTGATACCGGTTATTCCCATTCGATCGTGGCCGGTGGTTTCGAGGAGATGTCGTAGACCACCCGGTTGATGCCTTTGACCTCGTTGATGATGCGGTTGGCGATGCGGTCCATGATCGCGTGGTCCATGCGATACCAGTCGGCGGTCATGCCGTCGGTCGAGGTGATGCAGCGGATGGCGGCGACGTTCTCGTAGGTGCGTTCGTCGCCCATCACGCCCACGGTCTTGATCGGGGTGAGGACCACCAGGGCCTGCCAGATCTCGTCGTAGATCTCGTGGCGCCAGAGCTCCTCGCGCATGATCGCGTCGGCGTCCTGGAGCACCCGGACCTTCTCCGCGGTGATGTCGCCGAGGATGCGCACCGCCAGGCCCGGACCGGGGAAGGGGTGGCGCCAGATGACCTCCGGCGGCAGGCCGAGCTCCTTGCCCACCGCCCGGACCTCGTCCTTGAACAGGAAGCGGAACGGTTCAATCAGATCGAGCCCCAGGTCCGCCGGCAGGCCGCCGACGTTGTGGTGGCTCTTGATGATCGCGGTCGGACCACCGGAGACGCTCTGCGACTCGATCACGTCGGGGTAGAGCGTGCCCTGGGCGAGGAAGTGGATCCGGCCACCGCATTCGGCCTGGATCCGCGTGGCCTCGTCCTTGAACACCTCGATGAACTCGTGACCGATGATCTTGCGCTTACGCTCCGGATCGCTCTGGTCGACGAGCCTGGCGAGAAAGCGTTCGTGGGCGTCGACGTAGCGCAGACCCTCGCCAACGTGGGCTTCGAAGGTGGCGATGACCTCCTCGGCCTCATTTTTGCGCAACACCCCGTTGTTGACGAACACGCAGTGCAGACGTTCGCCGATCGCCCGATGGATCAGCACCGCGGCGACCATCGAGTCGACCCCGCCAGAGAGCCCGAGCAGGACGTGGTGTTGCGGCCCCACCGCCTCACGGATGCGGGCGATCTCCTCATCGATGA
>JBEPXK010000041.1:0-13929 GCA_041641915.1 Planctomycetota bacterium | reverse complement strand
GGCCCCCATGGCCCCCTCGGCGGCGCGCTGACGCGCGCAAGGCCGGGATCGGTTTGGTAGCCTTTCCCGGAGCTCTGAGGGGGCCGTCATGTTGGATCGGCGATGCCGATCCGGGAATCCCGACCAAGCCAGAGGGGTAGGTCCAGTCGCTTGCGAATGGACCGGAGGGGCGAAGGGCCTGAGTAGTTACGTGCCGTGATGGTAGTGCGATATGGCTTTGCAGTAGTTGTGTCATGAGGGATGTGGGCTAGCATCCACCGCGTGACGGTCGCGTGCTACATCCTCGGCGACGTGCATATCTCGCAGGCCCCGAGCGGCCTGCCGGCCTTCCTCGATCGTCTGGCCCGGCGCCCGCCGGCGCGGTTGGTGATCCTCGGCGACCTGTTCGAGTACTGGATCGACGTGGACTCGATGCAGCGTGCTCACCGGGCGACACTCGCGCGGCTGCGCGCTCTGCGCGCGGCGGGGTGGAGGCTCGATCTGGTGCGCGGCAACCGCGAGATGGTCGCCGGGCGGATGTTGGCATGCGAGTTCGGCGGGCGGATCCACTGGCCGGAACTGCGCTTCACCGTCGCCGGGTTGCGGGTGCGGGTGACCCATGGCGACCGCCTGTGCCACGATCCGGGGCATCGTTTCCTGGTTGCGGCGTTGCGCGGCTTCTGGTTCCGGGTCTGGCAGAGTTGCCATCCGCCGCTGGTCCAGGAAGCGGTGGCGCGCTGGATGCGCCGCGCCTCGCGCACCCAGCGCGTCGCCCGGCATGCCCGCGCCGCGGGGGCGATGCGGCGGGTCGATTTCGCGCCGCGGCGGCTCGCCGCGGCCATGCGCGATGTCGATCTGCTGGTCACCGGACATCTGCACCGCCCGTCGCGCGTACGCGTACGCGGCGTCGAGCACATCGGTGTTGGCCACTGGCCCGGCCGGCGCGGCAACTGGGTCGAGATCGACGCCGACGGCGCGGTGCGGGTGTGTGCCTGCGATTTCGCCGCGGACACCCTCGCTTGCTGACCCCGTTGGGCGGGCCGGTCGCGGGCGTTGATCGGGGTGGGGCAGAGGCTAGCATCCCGCCCTCGTGATGATGCACTATCTCACCCGCGCTTTCGGCTTCAGCGCCAGCCATCGTCTGGCCAGCGCGCAGCGCGATGCGGCCGAGAACGACGCGATCTACGGCGTGTGCACGCAGCTGCACGGCCACAACTACCGGCTCGAGGTCACCGTGCGCGCGGCGGTCGATCCGGCGGTCGGCTTCGCCTGCAACGTGCTGCATCTCGACCGCGTGGTCCAGGAGACGGTGGTCGCGCCCTGCGATCACGCCTGCCTCAACGAGGTCGCGTTGCTCGCCGGGGTGGTGCCGACGATGGAGAACATCGCCAGCCGGATCTGGGACCGCCTGGAGTCGCCGCTGGTCGCGTTGGGGGTCGAGCTCTACGAGGTGATGGTGGCCGAGACCGCGGACAGCCGGGTCAGTTTGCGCCGGGAGTGATCCGATGTCGATGCGCCTGGACCTGGATTTCTCCAAACCACTGAAGCAGGAGCAACGGCTCTCGCTCAAGCTGGCCCTGGCCGCCCTGGCCAAAAGCAAGCGGGTGTCGTTGGTCGACGGCGGCCGGGGGGCGATCGTGATCGGCGAGGCGATGAGCTGCAGCCGTGTGCGTCAGGCCCTGGCCGAGATGGACCTGGGCGTGGAGGCGATCCGCTCCAGTCTCAATGAAGACGAGGACGCAGTCGTCGACGAGACGCAGTCGCTTGCTGCGGGGAATCCCTCAGAGCGCTTGAAGCCAATCGGTCGCTGAGGTAGCGCGCGAACAGCCGCGGGGTCTGGAGCGTGGCGCGCCAGCCGGCGATATCGGGGTTGGCTTCGCCGCGGCTCGCGGCGTACCAGCGGTGGACGTCCTCCTGGATCTCTGTGCGTGCGGCATCGAAATGGCAGGTGGCACTCCACTTGACCCCGCCGTCGCGGCAGCTGACCAGGTTGAGCGTGACGCCGGCGGAGATGGGGTCGTAGCAGTCGAACTGCTCGATCCGGCCGACCAGCACCGCGTCGATGCGGTGATCGAGGTAGAGCCGCCGTAGCGCGTCGCTGGGCAGGTTGTTGTGGGCGATGACATCGTGGGGGAGGTAGCGGTCGCGCGTCGCGGCGTCCATGACCATGACCTCGAAACAACCGAGTTCGCGCCAGGCGGTGGCGGTGGCGGGATCGAACGCGGCGGCGGAGGAGCCGACCTCCGGTCCGCGGTAGAGCGGCACCACCGCGATTCGACGGATGCCTTCGATCGATGGATGACGGTAGAAACTGAACAGCCGCGGGTCGGTGGGGGCGCGGCCGGCCCAGTCGCAGCCGGTCGGGCCGAGGGCCAGCAGCAGAACGGCGAGCAGGAGGCGGGGGGGGCGGTTCATCGCGTGACCTGTCCTGCGGCCTCGGCGGTGCGCGGCGGGGCCATGGCATCGACGATCTCGCGGGTGCGGCGTTGCAGCGCGCGGATCTTCTCGGTTTCGATCGGCTCGAGGACCAGCAGATCGGCGGCGATCTCGTACAGGGTCTTTTCGAGGTGGAGGCGCTCGAGCTCGCTGGCCTTGAGCCGCAGCTTGAATTCCTGCAGTTCGCGCTTGCGCGACCATAGCTCGCTGCGGGCCATCTCGAGCATCCGGGTGTGGTCCTCGAGCAGGGCGATCTGCTGTTCGTTCTCGGCGATGGTACCGCGGGCGTTGCCGACCGCGGCGCGCACATCGGCCAGTTCGGCCATGCGCGCGCGCAGGTCCTCGCGGGTCTGGGACAGCTCCGCGCGCAGTTCGTGCAGCCGTTGCAGCAGGCTGCCAGCGCCGGTCTGACTGTCGACGTTGAGGCTCGGTCCGGTGGCGTAGGCGCCGCGGCCGTAGGTGGTGGCGATGCGCTCGGCCAGCGCCGCGATCCGCTGCTCGAGTGCGGCGAGGCGGTCGTGTTGGGCGGCGAGCTGAGCGTCCTCGCCCGGTGGTGGTGGAACCGCCGGCGCGGCGCTCGTCGCGGGGGCGGCGCGCTCATCGCGGCAGGCGAGCACGAGCAGCAGCAGGCAGGCAAGCAGGAGGGCGCGGATCATCTCACTGCGCCTCCGCTGCGGGCAGCTCGCGGCCTTCGGCGGCGAACAGCTCGCGCACCCGTTGCTGCAGGTCTTCGATCGCAGCCGGCTTGCCGACCGGCAGCAGCAGGATGCGGCGGGCGAGGTCGAAGTAGCCGCGCTCGGTCTGGAGGCGCAGCAGTTCGAGCGCCTTGGTGTGCCGACGCAGGGAGGCGATGGCCGACTCGGCTTCCGCCAGGCGCCCCGCCAGGTCGGCGCGGTCAGAATCGCTGCGTTCGAGCACGGCGAGCTGCTGCTCGAGGGTGGCGATGCGTTGCTCGCCGCGCTCGAGCAGGTTCTGGCGGTGTTCGAGGTCGCTGACCAGCTGCGCGTTGCGCGAGCGGGCGGCGTCGCGTTCTCGGGTGATGCGGTCGAGCCGTTCGAGGATGGTCTCGTCGCGGTCGGGATCGTTGGGCAGAACGCTCTGCGCGCTGCCGAGGTCGGGATCGATCCGGCCTTCGAGCTGCGCGATGCGCCGCTCGAGCACCTGGCGTGTCTCGGCCTCGGCGCGGATCTCGGCCTCGAAGCCGCGCTTGGCCTGCGCGGCCTGCGCGACCAGCCGCTCGACACGCTTGCGCAGGTTCTGCTGCTCGCGTACCAGATCTGCGGCGCGTTCCTGGGCTGCGCGCAGTTCGCCGCGCAGCCGGCGGATCTCCTCCTCCTTCGCGCTCTGGGTCTGGCGCAGACTGGTGCGCGCCTCGCTCATCAAGGTCGCGCGCAGGGTGGCCAGGTCGCTCTTGCGCTCGGCGTCCTTGCGCTCGAGCGCGCGCTGGTGGCGCTGTTCAAGCGCGGCGATGGCCTGTTCGTGATCGCGAACGATGGCGGCGGTGCGCGCGTCGAAGTCCTGGCGGAGTTGTTCGATGCGGCGTTGATAGCTGGTGCGCAGCTTCCCGAACTCCTCGCGGGTGGCCGCGTCCTCCTGCTCGAGCCGACGCGCCTCGTCGCGCGCCGCCTGTTCGACCTCGGCGCCCTGGCTGATGGTCCGCAGGTCGCGGACCAGCCGCGCCTCGTCGTCGGGGGCGAGAGGGTTGCTGCGATCGTAGAGGCCGATCATCCGGGCCAGGCTGCGATGATCGGCGATGATGTCGGTCACCTGGAGCATCCCCTTGAGCGGTGCGGCGTCGCTCTGGCCATAGACGCGGAAGAAGTCGCCGACGGAGATGTCCTCGGCGGTGCCGACCGGCAGCTCGACCAGATGGACCCCGTCGCGTTCGGAGATGGAGAGCACCTTGGTCACCACCGAGGCCCGCCCGAGCGGTGGCGGCGTGCCGACGCGGGTGCCGTCGCCCCCACCGCAGGCGCAGAGGAGGAACAACAGGGCGGCGATGAGCGGGCGAGCAGCGGGAATCATGGTGCCGGGGCTACGCATGTGCCGTGCCAGTGTGCCGTGGTGCCGAGCTGTCGTTTTTGGGCCCCTGCGCGGGTCGCGACGGGCCTCGATGGGCCGGCAGGCGGCACGGACGGACACCCGGTGTGGTGAATGTGGACGTGGACAGATGCGTATCGGGGCGTAGACATGGCGCCCGAGGCACGCAGGAGGGGGTCGGCGATGGCACAGGCATTGGTGTTTCCGGGACAGGGCGCGCAGTACGTGGGCATGGGCCAGGAGCTCGCCGCGGCCTGCCCGGCCGCGGCCGAGCTGCAGCAGCGCGCCGACGCGATCCTCGCGCTGCCGCTGAGCCGGATCATGCGCGAGGGACCGCTTGAGGAGCTGACGCGTACCGATATCAGCCAACCGGCGATCCTGCTCGCGAGCATGATGGCCCACGCGGCGCTGAGCGAGCGGCAGGCAGAGCCGGCCTGCGTGGCCACCGGCGGCCTGAGCCTGGGCGAGTACACCGCGCTGGTCGCCGCCGGGGCGATCGGCTTCGAAGACGCCCTGCGGTTGGTGCGCGTGCGCGGCGAGGCGATGCAGGCGGCGGCCGAGGCCACCGACGGCGCAATGGTCGCGCTCATCGGCACTGACGAGCAGGGGGCGACCGCGCTGTGCGAGGCGGTGCGCGGTGATCAGGTGTTGCAGGTCGCCAATCTCAACGCCACCGGGCAGGTGGTCATCAGCGGGCAGCGCGAGGCCTGCGAACGCGCGGTGGCCGCGGCGCGCGCGCACCGCATCCGGCGGGCGATGCCGCTGCCGGTGGCCGGCGCGTTCCACAGCCCCTTGATGGCCAGCGCCGCGACACGACTGGCCGAAGCGCTGGAGGCGGTGGGCTTCGCCGCGCCGCGGGTGCCGGTCTATCACAACGTCACCGGTGCGGCGAACAGCGATCCGGCATCGATCGGCGAACTGCTGGTGCGCCAGCTGACCGAGCCGGTGCGCTGGGCTGATTGCCTGGTGGCGATGCAGCGCGACGGCGCCGACGCCTTTCTCGAACTCGGGCCGGGCAAGACCATCAGCGGGATGATCGCGCGCACGCTCAAGGATGTGACCACGACACACGTCGACACCGCTGCGGATCTTGACGCCATCTGAGCCCCCGTGGGCTTGGGGCACGCAGCGCTCGTGCTCGGACCGGCTTCGCGGCCGGTGTTGACCCGGGGGCCGGCGCCTCTAGAGTTCGCCCTCTTTTCGCTGATCCGCTACCGCCCTTTGCGAAGGAAGCACCATGGCCCGTACCCCGATGATCGCTGGCAACTGGAAGATGAACCTCACTCCCGCCGAAGGCGAGGCCCTGGTCAAGGGCCTGGCAGACAAGGTCGGCTCCGGCGTCGCCGCTGAAGTGCTGGTCTGCCCGACCTTCACCGGCATTCCCGCCGCGGTCGCCGCGGCCGCGGGTTCGGCCGTGCAGGTCGGGGCGCAGAACTGCTATTGGGAAGCCAAGGGCGCCTTCACCGGCGAGCTCTCCGCGCCGCTGCTCAAGGCCGCGGGTTGCAGCCACATCCTCATCGGCCACAGCGAGCGTCGGCAGTACTTCGGAGAGACCGAAGCGACCGTCAACAAGCGGCTCAATGCGGTGCTCGCCGAGGGCCTGGTGCCGGTGGTCTGCATCGGCGAGACCCTCGAGGAGCGTGACGGCGGCCAGCTCGAGGCGGTGTTGCGGCGACAGGTCGAAGGCGGCCTCGCCGGGATCGATGCCAAGGATCTGCAGAGCCTGATCATCGCTTATGAGCCGGTCTGGGCCATCGGCACCGGGGTCACCGCCTCGACCGAGCAGGCGCAGGAGGCTCACAGCTTCGTGCGCGGGTTGCTGCGCGACACCGTCGGCGATCTCGCTGAGAGCGTCCGCATCCTCTACGGCGGTTCCGTCAAACCCGGCAATGCCGCCGAACTGCTCGGTCAGAGCGATATCGACGGCGCGCTCGTCGGCGGTGCCAGCCTCAAGCTGGACGACTTCGCCGCGATCATCAACGCCGGCTGCTGAAGCTCGGACCAGGGAGGCAATGGATGGATTTCGTCGAGGTAGTCGAATCGTTCCAATTCGTGCTGGGAATCCTGATCTGGTTCCTGTGCCCGGTGCTGCTGTTGCTGATCCTGCTCCAGGGCGGTTCGGGCGATCTTTCCAGCACCTTTGGCGGCGGTGGCCGGCTCGACGCCAGTCTCGGTGTCGGTGCCCAGGCCAAGATGAGCAAGATCACCACCTGGTTGGCGGTGGTCTTCCTGCTCACCGTGCTGATTCTCGCCATCCCCACCGGCCAGGGGCTGGCGACGGAGAGCGGGCGCGACTACGGCGACGACGCGCCGCAGATGGTGCCCGGCGAGGAGGGCGAGACCGAGGCTGCGGCCGAACCGGACGCGGACGCGGCGGATGCCTCCGCGTCCACCCCGACGGCCCCGGCTGCGCCTGAGAGCGAGACCGAGGCGGCCGCGGCCGATGCCACGGATGAAACCGGCGCCGGAGAGCCCGCCGCAGACGAGCCGGAAGCCGATGACTCCGCCGCTGCCGACGACGCCGACACCGAGACGGATGCCGCCGACGAGAACGCGGCCGACACAGCCGACGACAACGCCGCCGACTGAACCCGGGGCCGCGACCATGGCCGCATCACAGCCCGACGCCGGGAGCGATCCCGGCGCTGCGCCGGCTTTCCAAGAGCGCTGGCCGGAGATCGTCGCCCCGAATCCGGGTGGCCCGGCCGACCCGCTCGGCGAATCGGTGCTCGATCCAGCCAATCCACCGTTGCGGGTGTTCGAACCATCCGATCTGCGTCTGGTGCTCGGGCGCGCGCAGGTGCCGCAGCGCGAGTTGCTGCTCGACGCGGTACGGCGCGACGCGGTGCCGGTGCATCGACGGGCCACCGGCGGCGGCACGGTGGTGCTCGCGCCGGGCAGCGTGGTGGTCGCGTTGCGCGCCCCCGCGTGGAGCGGCGACGTCGCCGGCTGCTTTGCGCGCATCAACCGCCGCCTGCGCGATGCGGTGCATCGGTGCTGCGGGGCCCAGGTTACGGAGGCCGGCCACGGCGATCTGGTGATCCCCGGCGCTGCGGGAGCGCGAAAGATCCTCGGCGCGTCACTGCGACGTCAGCGCGCGGCCACGGTCTACCTCGGCGTGTTCCTGGTCGCGGATCTGGTGCCGGCGATGGAACGCTACCTCGCTGCGCCGAGCCGCCGCCCCGATTACCGCGGCGAGCGCGACCACCGCACCTTCTGCACCGATCTCGCGCGGCACGGTGCCAGCGTGCCGAGCCTGATCGCGGCGGTGGAGACGGCCTGCGCCGGCTTGCCGACGCTCAGATGAACAGGTTCACGCCCGCCTCGCCGGCGCGATCGAGATAGGTGGCCACGCCGCCCTCCTCGACCTCGTCCAGCAGTTCCTCGCGCTTGAAGCCCATCAGGTCCATGCTCATGGTGCAGACGACCAGCTTGACCCCGGCGTCGGTGGCGCTGGCGATCAGACCGGGCAGCGGTTCGACGCCCTTCTGTTTCATGATCCCGTTGATCATCGCCTTGCCCATGCCGAGCATGTGCATCTGCGAGAGCGCCAGCTTGCGCGCGCCGCGCGGCAGCATGAAACCGAACATGCGCTCCATCAGGGTCTTGCGCACCTGCGCCGGGCGGTCGCGCCGCAGTGCGGTGATGCCCCAGAAGGTGAAGAACAGGGTCACGCGGTAGCCCATGGTCGCCGCGCCGTTGGCGATGATGAAGGCGGCGATGACCCGATCGTAGTCGTTGGAGAACACCACGATGGTCAGCGCCTTGCGGCCGTCGCAGCGCAGCTCCATCGCCGCGCCGTCGACCTCGGGATCGGTTTTGCGGATCCGGGCGCGGTGGACGTTGCCCTCGCGTTCGCTATCGAGCAGTTCGTGGCCGGTGCTGTGGCACCAGGCGTGGATGTCCTGACCGAAGGCCGGGTCGGTGGCCCGGATGTCGATCACCTGCCCGGTCGCGGCCTGGTCGACCGCCTGCTTGAGGCGCAACACCGGACCGGGGCATTGCAGACCGGTGGCGTCGACCTGCAGCGCGTCGTCGGGCTGGGTGCTCGCTGTGGCCCCGGCCCCTGAGCGGGGCGCGGAGGCCGCGGCCGGCGATGCGGGTGGTGTGGCGGGGACCGGTTCACGATGCATGCGTACTGCTTTCATGCCGCCGTTGAGATTGCGGCAGCGGAAGCCCTGTTGGGTCAGGGTGCGGCAGGCGAGGTAGCTGCGCAGGCCGGAGGCGCAAAAGGTCACCAACTCCTTGTCGCGCGGCAGCTGGTCGAGCTGCTGGCGTAGATTGTCGAGCGGGACGTGCAGCTGGCCCGGCAGGCTGATCAGCGGCAGTTCGGCTTCGGTGGCGACGTTGAGCAGGACCTGGTCGTCGCCGAGGGCGTCGATCGCAGCCGGATCGTAGAGGGCGACATCGCCGCGCAGCGCGTTGGCGGCGACGAAGCCGGCGTAGTTGACCGGGTCCTTGGCCGAGCCGAAAGGCGGGGCGTAGCACAGCTCGAGGTGTTCGAGGTCGTAGACGGTCATGCCCGCGCGCATCGCCACCGCGAGCACATCGATGCGTTTGTCGACCCCGGCGTGGCCGACCGCCTGGGCGCCGAGGAGTCGACCGTCGCCGCTGGCATAGAGCAATTTGAGACTCAGCTGGCTGGCGCCGGGGTAGTAGCCGGCGTGGTCGAGCGGATGGACGTAGACCTTGTCGCAGGCGATCCCGGCCCGGTGGGCAGCCTTCTCGCTGAGCCCGGTCATCGCGATCGCCTGCGAGAAGACGCGGCAGATGGCCGTGCCCTGGGTTCCGCGGTAGCTGCTTTCGCGCCCGCAGATGACGTCGGCCGCGATCCGTCCCTGACGGTTGGCCGGGCCCGCGAGCGGGACCACGCCCGGGGTGCCGGTGATCAGATCCTCCACCTCGACGGCGTCGCCCACGGCCCAGATCGCCGGATCGGAGGTACGCATCTGCGCGTCGACCACGATCCCGCCGCGCTCGCCGATCGTCAGGCCGGCGGCGCGCGCCAGCTCCACCTCGGGTTTGACACCGATGGCCAGCACAACGAGATCAGCCTCGATCGCTGCGTTCTCACCCAGTTCGACCGCGACCCGTTCGCCGCGCGCGGCGAAGCCGGTGACCGCGGTCTCCAGCCGCAGGTCGACGCCGTGGGCGACGAGTTCCTGATGCAGCGGCTGGACCATCTCCGGATCGGCAGGCGCCATCACCTGCGGCAGCAGCTCGATCAGGCTCACCTTCAGGTCGCGTTGCCGCAGGGCCTCGGTCATCTCGAGGCCGATGTAGCCGCCACCGACGACCACCGCACGGCTGGCCTGGGCGCTGTCGATACGATCGAGGATGCGGTCCATGTCGGGGATGGTGCGCAGGGCGTGGATGCGCGGGTCGTCGATCCCCGGCAGCGGCGGGCGCACCGGCGCCGCGCCGGGCGAGAGCACCAGGCTGTCGTAGTGCAGCGTGTAGGGTTCGCCTTCGGCGGGGGTGACCGACACGGTCTGCGCCGCGGGGTCGATCGCGGTGACCTCGCTGCGGGTGCGCACGTCGACGGCGAGACGCTGCTCGAAGCGCTCGGGCGTCATCACCAGCAGCTTGTCGCGCTCGGCGATGTCGCCGGCGATGTGATAGGGCAGGCCGCAGTTGGCGAAGCTGACGTAAGGCCCGCGATCGAGCATGATGATCGCGGCCTGCTCGTCGAGCCGGCGGAGGCGCGCGGCGGCGGAGGCGCCACCGGCCACGCCGCCGATGATCACGTAGGTCTTGGATTGCGGCATGCTCGGGTCTCCTGCATCTGCTGCCATGGGGCGGTTGCTGCGATACGTGTATTCCCTGGCCGTGTTTGTCTGGCCGTTGGGGTGCGCATGAGCGCGCGAGGGGGCAGCGCCCCTCCGCTGGCCAGACGCGCCGGCTGTTGTGGCTTCAATCGCGCACCGCCGCGCTAGCCTGGATCCGACGCCCGAGCTGGGCGCGGAGGAGGCGACGGATGCCCAGCGAGCGCGAGACCGGCGAGACCCTGATGCTCGATTTCGGCGACGACGGTGAACGGCTGGTGCCGGTGGTGACCCAGGACAGCGCCACCGGCGAGGTGCTGATCCTCGCCTTCGTCAACGAACGTGCCTTCGCCGCCACCCGCCAGAGCGGCTACGCCACCTTCTGGTCACGCAGCCGCAACGCGCTGTGGCAGAAGGGGCTGACCAGCGGCGACCTGCTGCGGGTCGACGAGATCCGCATCAACTGCGAACAGAACTCGCTGCTCTACCGCGTCACCCCCGAGGGCCGGGGCGCGTGCCACGTCCACAAGCGTGACGGCACGCCCTACCGCAGCTGTTATTACCGTCGCATAGAACGCGACGACAGCCTGCGGGTGGTCGGGGGGTGAGCGCGGCCCCGCCCGGCCGGCCGCGCACGTATCGTCTCGCCTCGCCAATGGTTGCGCTTCGTCGCCCTGTGTGCTAATAATGGGCGTCCGGGCCTCCGGACGCCGGGTGCCATCCTGCCGGTTGGCGTGCCGGCCGCGTTCCGACACCGACGGTGCGCGTACGGAGAGGAACGATGGCCACCTACGATCTCACCAGCCCCCTGCCGGATATCGATCTGCGTGCACTGCTGGAGCTGACCGATGACACCGGCGTGTTGCGCGAGCGCTCCGCCGGGCACTCCCGCCCCGCCTACGACCTCGAGGACAACGCGATCGCGCTGATGGCCAGCGTGCTCTATCATGCGCTGCGCGGTGGGGCCGGTGGCCACGTGCCGATGTATCGCTACCTCGCCTTCGTCGGCTACGCCTTCGACGGCGAGCGGGGCCGTTTCCGCTCGGCGATGGGCCACGATCGGCGCTGGGTCGATCGCATGGGCAGCGAGGACGCCCACGCCCGTACGCTGTGGGCACTGGGTCTGACTGCGGTGCTGGCGCCGGCGGAGAACATGCGCTCGCTGGCTTTGCGGCTGTTCGACATCGCGTTGCCGGCGATGCGCTCGAGCCCGTACCTGCACGCCTGGGCCTACGCCCTGTTGGGGATGGACAACGTGCTGCGGGCGGTGCCGGATCACGCCGCAGCCGGGCAGCTGCGCAAGCGCTTCGCCAACGAGATGCTCGATATCTACCGCACCATGAGCGACACGCGCTGGCGCTGGTGGGAGGATACCATCAGCTACGACAGCGCGCGGCTGCCGCAGACCCTGGTGGTCACCGGCGCGGCGATGGACGACACGGCGATGGTCCAGGCCGGGCTGGCCAGCCTCGAGTGGTTGATCGAGCTTCAGACCGCCGCCGACGGCCATCCGAGCCTGATCGGCAACGATGGCTGGATGAACCGTAAGGGTTCGCGCGCCCAATACGATCAGGAGCCGGGCGAGGCCGCGGCGCTGGTCGGGGCCTGCCTCGCCGCGGCCCGGGTGACCCGCGACGACACCTGGTACGCCCGGGCGCGGTGGGCCTTCTCGTGGTTCCACGGCAACAACGACCGGCAGGTCCCGCTGATCGACCCGGCCAGCGGCGCCTGCGCCCGCCTGCTCGCCGAAACCGGGCCCAGCGGCGAAATCGGCGCCCGGGCCAGTCTGCAGTACATGCACGCGCTGCTCGAACTGCACCGCTTCCGCACCGACCGCCAGGTAGGGGCCACGGTGGTCGCGCCGCGCTCGCTCGGACTCGGCGTGGTCGGCGCCAGCCGGATCGCCTCTCTGGCTCTGACCTGCTATCGCGACCTCGGCGAGCTCGATCCACTGAGCGTGTGCAGCAGCGACCCTGAACGGGCGCGTGCCTTCGCCGAGGCGCACCATCTCTCCGGCACCGTCACCTTCGACGAGATGCTCGCCGACGAGCGCATCGACCTGATCTACGTTGCCGGAGTCCCGGAGACGCACGCGCAGCGGGCGATCGCCGCCTTGCAGGCCGGCAAGCACGTGTTCTGCGAGAAGCCGCTGGCGCTCAACCGCGCCGACGCCCACCGGGTGGCCGAGGCGGCGGCCGCGCGCGACCGGCGCCTCGGCGTGGACATGGTCCTGCGCTACGGTCCGCTCTACCCGGCAGTGGAGGCGATCGTGCGCAGCCGCCTGCTCGGCGCGGTGCTGCGGGTCCAGGTCACCGATTGCGGCGACGACGAGGGCATGCCGCGCGATCACTGGTTCTGGGACCCCGCGCGCAGCGGCGGTATCTTCATCGAACACGCGATCGATTATTTCGATCTGGTGCGCGCCTGGCTCGGCGAGGGTTTCGTCGAGAGCGCGCAACGCATCCGCCGGCCGGGAACCGCCCGCGTCGATCAGGCGCTGTGTTCAGTCTCGATTCCGCCGCAGACCACCGTCGGCTACTACCACGGCCTGCACCAATCGCGCCATCTGCAGCGTCACGAGGTCCGGATCATTTGCGAGGCCGGCGAGATCGCCGTGCGGGGGTGGATGGGCGACCGGCTGGAACTCGAGGCGGTGCTCGACGCCGAGTCGATCGAGCGCCTGCGCGGGCTGCTGCCGGCGGATTGCGTGCTGGAGCAGGGGGTGCGGCCCTCCGGGTCGCGCAGCGGTAGCCGGCGTTCGGGGCGTACGCCGGTCGACGCGGTGGTCAGGGCGCAGTGGGAGGATCCGGCCCCGGCCGAGGTGGTGCATCAGCGCGCCCTGCGCGCGGCGATGGCCGACTTCCTCAACACCATCACCCGCAGCAACCACCGCCCGCGGGTCGATCTCGCCGATAGCATCCGGGCGCTCGAATACGCCTGCGACGCCGATTGGCTCGCGCGCGAGGTGCGCAGCTGACGCAGCATTCGCTGCTTGCTGCTTGCTGCTCGTTACTTGCGGCTTGCTACTCGCTGCTCGCTACTCGCGTTGTCTACACGAAACGTCGAGGCGTCCCGGGGAATCCCGACCAGGCCGGAGGGATCGGTTCCTTCGCTTGCGCAGCGACGCTGGGGGCGAAGCCCCTGAGCAACCTGCGCTAGCTGAATACGCGTGGATCGAGGTTGCCGTAGCCGTCGATCGCACGGCGGGTGGCGAGCACGATCACCGTGGTCACGGTCAAGGCGGTGCCGGAGAAGATCGCGCACATGATCGCGATCTGGTATTTGACCGCCGTCGCGGGGTCGGTGCCGCCGAGGATCACGCCGGTCATCATCCCCGGTAACGCGACCAGGCCGATAGTCGCCATGGTGGCGATGGTCGGGGCGAGCGCCGAGCGCAGCGCGTGGCGGAAGTAGGGGGCCAGCGCCTCCTGGCGGGTGGCGCCCCAGCCGAGCACCTGTTCGTAGGCCTTGCGCTCGCGGCGCAGGCGGTCGAAGTAGGTGTTCAGGCCGACGATGTCGGCGCGCAGGCAGTTGCCGAGGATCATACCGCCGATGGGAATGACGTAGCGGGGGTCGAGTGAACCCGGTCGGGCGAGCACGCCCCAGACGAACAGCGTCAGCGGCACGAGCGTGCCCAGCGCGAGGCCGGCGAGCAGCGGCGGGCCGACGCGGCGCAGCCGCAGCGAGCACGAGCGCACGATCGAGACGT
>JBEPXK010000040.1:0-14058 GCA_041641915.1 Planctomycetota bacterium | reverse complement strand
CTGTCCGCCGGCGCGCTGAGCGCGGCCGAGCCGACGATCGCGCCGCTGTTCGACATCGAAGAGCACATCCAGCAACTCAGCGAGGACAACTTCGAGCTGCAGGTCAAGCTCGGCGGTGTGGTCACCGGCGGAGCCAACGTGACGCTCGCCATCGCCGAAGGCGAATGGCTCGCCGGCGAGGCGACCACGCCGGAGTTCAACAAGGCGGCGCATACCTGCAGCGCCGATGGACTGAAGGTCGCGGACGGCGGCGTGTCCGGCGATATCGTGCTGCATATCCGCCCGGACAAGTGGGTGCCGACCGACAAGCAGCCCCACGACGTATCGTGTACAGTCGACCTCGACTTCGACACCGATACCGGTGATCCCCGCCGGTGGAAGGTCACCGGCACCGTTACCGGCAAGCCCCTCAACCCGGATGGGACCCTGGGCGAGGCTTACGAGGCCCCGGTCACCGGCGCGGCCGTGCTGCCGGTTTCGCCCGGCTACTTCAACCTCGGCCGCTGGGACGATGGTCTTGCGCTGCGGTTCGACCTGGGCGAGAAACGGGTCAACTGGAACCGCTTCAAGTGCAGCCGGCACGGCTACGCCGAACCGCAGGATTGGAGCACCTACGACGCGGTGAAACTCACCGTCACCACCGACGAGCCGCGCGCCGATGTTTCGGTCACGCTGTGGGCCCGCGAGATCGACGGCAGCTGGTATTACTGCAAAGACGTGGTGCCGCTGATCGATGCGACCAACACCGGCATCGCCCGCTTCACCGATTTCACCATCGCCGAATGGGTCTGCCCTGCGAAGTACACCAAGACCAGCGACGAGGACTACACCCTCGACCTGAAGCAGATCCAGGAGTTCGCGATCGGGGTGGTCAACCCGATGGGGGTCGGCGAGGTCGGCTTCACCGTCACCGCGATCGAAACCGTGGTCTTCCCCGCCGGCAGCGACCAGCCGGCGACGGTGCGGGTGGATGGCAAGACCCTCAGCGTCAACGGCCACGAGATGGTTCCGGCCGGCATGTTCGGCGGTTACGCGCCGGATCTGCCCGAGAAGTACCGCCCCGGTTGCCAGCGCGAATACCACACGCTGCCCCACGGTGGCCCGACCCCGCCGCAGAAGGGCGAGAAGTTCATCATCGAGATGTGGGGCGACCGCACCCAGCCCGCGACCCTGCTCAAGCACGAGAACTGGGAAGAGAAACTGACCAATGCCGCCCGCGACTACGCGACCAGGTCGAAGGCCAACCCCGAGCAGGCGGTGCTGGAGTTCTGGAACGAGCCCTACCTCGATTGGGCCAAGGGGCGCAACTACAATCGCAAGTTCTTCGACCAGTCGTCGGCCGAAGCGGGCGGCGAGGTCCGGACCACTGGCGGGCTGGTGATCCCGCACTTCAAGTGGCGCAAGAACGCCAAGGGTGAGTGGCAGGTCTACGACGAGACCCAGTTCACCTACTGGTCGGGCCTCGGCAACGGCTACATCTACGACCGCATGGCCACCGTGGTCGCGAAGACGGTCAAGGACATCAGCCCCGAGACCAAGGTGATCGTCGGCTGGGGCAAGAAGTGGAACGAGGACCACTGGGCAATGTGGGACATGCTCTACCTGCCGACCATCGAGAAGACCATCGACTGGATCGACGGCTGCCACGAGCACCACTACCAGGGCGACACCGCGACCATCCCCGGCACCTACGAGGTGCTCACCGCCTACGGCATGGCCAAGCACGACAAATGGCTCTACAGCTACAACACCGAGACCAACGACCTGCTCGACATCCCCTCGCGCGGGTACGTCGCCGACGCCGAGGAGGCCAAGCGGGCGCAGTCCTTCAAGCGTCTGAGCTACAACATGCGCGACTGCCTCTACGCCGTGCTGGAGACGCCAGACAAGGCCATGGCCCGGACCGTGATCCATATCGATCACACCCCCAAGGCGACCGATATCGCCTACGGCCTGATGAGCTGCCTGCGCGGTCGCCTGCTGCGCACCCACAGCGACGAGCAGGACGTGTGGTGCATCGCCTCGATCGACGGCACCGACCCCGGCGCGCCGCGCGCGGATGACGCCAAGAAGCTGGTGGTGTTCGTGTGGAACGACCATCGTTCCGAGCGCCGTATCGCAATCGATCTGACCGCGCCCACCGGCACCACCTTCGCTGGCGGCGAGCAGTCGGTGGTCACCCTCGACCGGGAGGATTTCAGCTTCGCTGTCGCCAGCGAACCGATCGAGGCCAGCGGCACCAACTATCGGATGACCATCACCCTGCCCGCCCGGCGGGCATCGCGTTTCGTGCTCGACCTCGAGGGAGAGCCGGTCGATGAGGCCGAGGTCACCCGCAGCCAGCATTTCGCCGACGACGTGCTCAAGGAGATCCGTCGCGACGCCGCCTGGACCACCACCATCGATCTCGATGCCGGGGATCTGGCCGGAGCCAAGCGGGCGTGGCTGCGCTGCGTGGTCGAATCGGTCTCCGACGGCGAGGCGGTGGTCCGCCTCGGCGAGCAGGAGCTGACCATCCCCCGAGCGATCACCGGCAGCAACGTCTGTCGCATCCGCCAGATCCCGCTCGCGCTCGAAGCGCTGGCCGCCAATCCGTCGGTGACCTTCGCGGTCGCCGACGGCAACCACGCCGGCTACCGGGTCGACATGGCCAGCATTGTGATCGAGCGCTGAGCCCGGGCGCCGGGCCCGGTTCCGCCCGCACCGACGACGGATAGGTCCCCGGGCCGGCGACACGCGCGTCGCGATCGGCGCAGGAGAATGCTGCGATGCCCGGAATGGGAGGCGGGATGCACGGCGGTGGTCGTGGGGGGGGCGTCGATCTGCCCGACGACCACGAGCTGCACCGCGCCCCGAGTTCGAAACGGCGCTTCCGGGCGTTCCTGCAGCATTGGCGCGCCGGACGCATCGCCGAACGCGCTGGCGATGCGCCCGGCGACCAACCGACGGCCCCGCAACGCCGGCAAGCCCGCAGCGAGGAGCGCCGCCGTCACCTCGCGCGTTACGCCCGGTGGCTGTGGCCGGCGCGCTGGCGGGTGCTCGGCGTGCTGGCGATGGCGCTGGTGGTGGCCGGTCTCGACGCCGCCTGGCCGGTGCTCATCGGCTGGATGATCGACCTCATCGGTCCCGGCGCCGGCGAGCGCCTGCCCGAGCTCGCCCCGATCGGCGCCCCGCGCAACGCCCTGCTGGTCCTCGGCCTGATCTGCCTGGTGCTGATCGTCGCCGGGCGCCTGATCGGCCTGAGCCGCGGTTACCTGCAGGCGGTGCTCGGCGCCGAGCTGACCCAGCGCCTGCGGCGGGACCTGCACGACCGCCTGATGCACCTGCCGTTGCCGCGGCTGGAGGGGATGAAGATCGGCGGGATCCAGTCGCGGCTCTCGGGCGATGTCGACGGCACCGCCGGCCTGGTCCAACAGGCAGTCATCCGCCCGATCTCGGCCCTGGTCCGGTTGCTGGTGGTCATCGGCGTCCTGGTGGCGATCAACTGGCAGGTGACCGTGCTCGCGTTGTCCCTGTTGCTGATCTGCGGCCTGGTCTACCACCGCTTCGTGCGTCGGATCCGGCCGGTATGGCGGGCGATGCGCAAGCAGCGCGGCGAGATCGACGGCCGCCTCAACGAGGTCTTCGGGGGGATCCGCGTGGTGCGGTCCTTTGCTCGCGAACGCCGCGAACAGCTCGAGTACGCCGTCGGTCACCACACCGTGATGCGCGAGCACGTCTGGACGCAATTCCGCATGCAGCTGCTGTTGTTCTCCTGGGAGGTGCTGTTGCCGGTGGTCAGCCTGGCGATCGTCGTGCTCGGCGGCTGGTACGTCCTCGAGGGCGAGCTGCGCGTCGGTCAGATCGTGACCATGCAGCTGCTCAGCGCGCAGGTGCTCAACCCGGTGCTGATGATCGTACGCTCGGTCACCGAGACCCAGCGCGGTCTGGCCAGTATGGATCGGGTCTACGAGATCCTCGACGAGGCGCCGGAGATGCCCGATCGGCCGGGCGCGACCGCCGCGCCGCAGCGTCCGCAGCGGATCACATTCGATCATGTCTCCTTCGCCTACCCGGCCGCTGGCGACGACCTCGCGCGCGAACCGGTGCTGTGCGACTTCACGCTTGCGGTGCCGGGCGGCGCGACCGTGGCCCTGGTCGGACCCTCGGGTGCCGGCAAGACCACGGTGACCAATCTGGTCGCGCGCTACTACGATCCCACCGCCGGCGCGATCCGCCTCGACGGCACCGACATCCGCGACTGCCAGCTGCGCAGCTACCGCGGTCTGATCGGGCTGGTGCAACAGGAGGTGTTCCTGTTCGACGGGACCATCCACGAGAATATCGCCTACGCCCGCCGCGATGCGACCGCAGCCGAGGTCGAGGCGGCCGCCCGGAGCGCCAACGCCTGGGAGTTCATCGCCGGGCTCGAACACGGTCTGCACACGGTCATTGGCGAGCGCGGGGTGCGGCTCTCCGGCGGCCAGCGCCAACGCATCGCGATCGCACGGGCGATGGTCGCCGACCCGGCGATCCTGATCCTCGACGAGGCGACCTCAAACCTCGACAGCGACAACGAACGTCTGATCCAGGAATCGCTCGACCGGTTGCGCCTCGGGCGCACCACCTTCGTCATCGCGCATCGGCTGCACACCATCCGCAACGCCGATCTGATCGTGGTGCTCGAGCACGGCCGCATCGTCGAGCAGGGCGACCACCACCAGCTCATGCGCGCCGGCGGATCCTACGCCGAGATGGTCGCGGGTCAGAGCGTGGAGCTCAGCCCGGCATGAGCGCGCGCCGGTCGACTGGTGCATCGCGACTCGCGCCATAGGCTCACGCGAACGCCACGAGGAGAACCATGCAGCTGCAGCGACACCCGGAGAACCCCATCGTCCGCCCCGGCCAGCATCCCTGGCGGCGGGTCGCCACCTTCAACCCCGGCGCCGTGCTCGGTGCGGATGGCACCGTCTACATGCTCGAACGCGCCTGTTCGAGCCTGGCGCCGCTCTACAGCCACGTCGGTCTGCTCGCCAGCAGCGACGGCGTGCATTTCGAGCTGGTCCGCGACGAACCAGTGTTCACCGCCACCCAGCTGGGCACACCGTACGGCACCGTCGAGGATCCGCGGGTGGTGGCGATCGACGGCGCGTATCTGATGACCTACGTCCACCGCAATTACGCATCCTCGTGCCATCCCAACGGCGTGGGGGTGCCGGGCTACACCGAAGCGAGCTTCGTGCCGTCCGACGATCCGAACCTCTACCGATCGGGCCTCGCTCGCAGCGACGACCTGATCGCCTGGGAGGATCTGGGCCCGGTCACCCCACCGGAGGTCGACGACCGCGATTGCGTGCTGTTCCCCGAGCGCATCGGCGGGCGCTACGCGATGCTGCGCCGCCCGCAGCATTACACCGGCGCCCAGTACGGCGGGCTGGATCACCCCTCGATCTGGATCACTGATTCGGCCGATCTGCGCGAATGGAGCGAGCCCAGGCTGGTGGCGACGGTGGAACAGGACTGGGAGGGGGTTAAAATCGGCGCCGGCGCCACCCCGCTGGCCACTGCGGAGGGTTTCCTGCTGATCTACCACGGCGTCGATGCAGCGGCCAACTACCGCACCGGGGTGATGCTGCTCGATAGCGAGGATCCCAGCCGGGTCATCGCCCGTTGCCCGCATCCGATCTTCGCTCCCGAGACCTACTACGAGACCACCGGGCTGATCATCCCGCGGGTGGTCTTCCCCTCGGCCAACGTGGTCAAGGACGGCACGGTGTACATCTATTACGGTGCCTGCGATTCGTGCATCTGCCTCGCCACCGTGCCGCTCGACGAGCTGCTCGCCGCGGTGTTGCAGCATCGCCGCTGAGCCGCGAGGTCGAGCGGTGGACACGCACCCGCGCGCGGCGGCGCGCGAGCTGATCGACTGGTATCGCGCCCACGCGCGCGCGCTGCCCTGGCGGCAGACCCGCGATCCCTACGCGATCCTGGTCAGCGAGGTGAT
The DNA here is from genome assembly GCA_041641915.1 of Planctomycetota bacterium. GTDB lineage: Bacteria > Planctomycetota > UBA11346 > UBA11346 > UBA11346 > SLQH01. The sequence goes on along the minus strand of JBEPXK010000040.1, from coordinate 8,075 downwards.
GCTGCAGCAGACGCAGGTCGATCGGGTGCTGCCGTTCTACCGTCGCTGGATGAAGGCCTATCCCGACGCCGCACGCCTGGCGCGTTCGCAGCTGCAGCGGGTCCACCGCCTGTGGAAGGGCCTGGGCTACCCCTCGCGCGCCGAGCGGCTGCGCGCCGCCTGCCGGCAGGTCGTCTGCGAGCAGGCCGGCCGCTGGCCACGCACGCCCGCCGGGTTGCAGGCCCTGCCCGGCATCGGGCCGTACACCGCTGCGGCGGTCGCCTGTTTCGCCTTCGGCGCGGCGGTACCGCTGGTCGACACCAACGTCGCCCGCGTCTATTGCCGCCGCGACGGCCTGCCCGGCGAACGGCGCCGCTTGTGGGAGCACGCGGCGGTGCTGGTCGATCCGGTCGATCCGATCGCCTTCAACAATGCGCTCATGGAGCTCGGCGCGACGGTGTGCACCGCGCGTGAACCGCGCTGCGCGTGCTGTCCCTGGGCCGCACGCTGTTGCCTGCGCGCCGAGCCGGAACGCCTCGCCCAGACCGCCAACCCGTTGCGGGTGGCCAGCGCACGCACGCGCTACGGCGTGGCGATAACCGATCGACGCAAGCCCCGCCGTCACGTGGTCTTGGCGCTGATCCACGATGAGGCCGGGAACTACCTCGTGGCCCGCCGGCAGGCCGGCGTCCCCTACGCCGGTTACTGGGAGCTGATCGGCGGAAAACGCGAACGCGGCGAGAGCGAGCGCACGGCCCTCGCGCGCGAGATCGCCGAGGAGATCGGCTGCGAGCTGCTCAGCGCGCGGCCCTTCGTGAGCTGGCATCACGACGCCGGCGAGCATTATTGTACCTACCACTGTTTCCGCTGCCGGTTGTTCAAGCCGGCCGCGGCCCGGCCGTGGGTGGCGCAGGAGCTGCGCTGGGTCGGCCCTGAGGAATTCCTGGCTCTCCGCTTCCCACCGCCCAACGCACCGGTGCGCGCGCGTTTCGCCGCGTATCACCGGCTGCAGGATCCGGATCCGCCGCGCTGATCGGCGCGGGCGCCGGCGGGATCGGTTCACGCGAGCTGTGCTTGTGCCCGACGGCATCGATCCATGATGCGACCATGCCGACCTGGTACACCGCTCCGCCCTGGTGGCTCGCGATCATTTTCGTCGTCGTGGGATTCTACGCGCTGATCAAAGGCGCCGACATCCTGGTCATCGGCGGCGTGCAGGTGGCCAAGCGCTTCGACCTCTCGCCGGCGGTGATCGGCGCCACGGTCGTCGCTTTCGGCACCAGTCTGCCGGAGCTGGTGGTCTCACTCGGTTCGAATATCAAGGCGCTGCAATTGGGACAGACCGGGGCCGACGGTCCGGCGGCGATCGCGCTGGGCAATGTCATCGGCTCGAACATCTTCAACATCGGCGCCATCCTCGGCATCACCGCGCTGGTCCGGCCATTGGCGGTGCCGCGCAGCACCTTCCGTCTCGACTTCCCGCTGATGCTGCTGGCCTTCACGATGCTGATCGTGTTCAGTATCATCGGTGAAGGGGCGGCGATCGGTCGCGGGGAAGGCCTGATCCTGTTCTGCGGCCTGATCGGCTTCACCGTGCTGGCGATCCGCACCGGTCAGGTCGACGTGCAGGAGGTGGTCGAGCATGACCGCCCGGTGGACAACGTCTGGGCCGGCCTCGGGCTGGTGATCGCTGGCGCGGCGCTGCTGTGCGTCGCCGGCGATGTCAGTCTCAGCGGTGCGCTGGCGATCTCGCGTGCGGTGGGAATGAGCGAACGCGTGATCGGCCTGACCGTGATGGCGCTGGGCACCTCGCTCCCGGAACTGGCGACGTCGATCCAGGCGGTACGCCGCGGTCACGGCGAGATGGCCCTCGGTAACGTGGTCGGCTCGAACATCTTCAACGTCTTCTGCATCGTCGGCATCGCCGCGATGGTGATCCCGATCCCGGTCAACGCCGGCAACCTCGGCTGGGACTACTGGTGGATGGGGGGCTTCGCGTTGCTGCTGCTGCCGCTGCTGATCACCCAGCGTGCGTTGGTCCGCTGGGAGGGGGCGCTGCTGCTGGTGGCCTTGCTGAGCTACATCGGTCTGCTGCTGGTCTGGCCGGAGCTGGGCTCGGGCTGATCAGGTCGCGGAAGACCTCTTCCAGGCTGCGGCGCCAGGGCTGGAGCTCGAGCAGCACCCCGTGCGCACTCGCGCGTTCGACCAGCTGGGCCTGTGCCCCGGGATCGAGATCGACCAGCAGCGCGTCGCCATCGGGCTCGCACCGGGTGACCCAGGCGCATTCGCCCAAATCCGCCGCGAGGGGGGCGGGATCGGTATCGAGGCGCAGGCGCACGCGGCTGATCTCGTGGGCCCGCTGCTGCAGCGCGGCGACCGATTCGTTGAGCATGGTGCGGCCGCGATCGATCATCACCACCCGATCGCAACAGCGTTCAACCTCGCCGAGGATATGGGTCGAGAGCAGGATGGTGTGGCCGCTGGCCAACTGACGGATGAGGTCGCGGAAATTGGCGACCTGGGCCGGGTCGAGCCCCGCGGTGGCTTCGTCCAGGACCAGGATCGGCGGATCGCCCAACAGGGCCTGGGCCAGGCCGACGCGTTGGCGGTTGCCGCCGGAGAGCTTGTGGATGTGGCGGCGTTCGACCTCGAGCAGGCCGGTACGCTCCATCGCCTGGAGCACCTGGTGGCGCCGGCTGCTGCGCGGCACCTGTTTGAGCCGGGCGACGTGGTCGAGGTAGGCGGCGACGCGCATCTCGCGATAGAGCGGCAGGTCCTGCGGCAGGTAGCCGATGCGTCGGCGGCAGGCCTGCGGATCGCTGCGCTGATCGATGCCGTCGATCATCACCGTGCCGGCGGTCGGGGTGATGAAGCCGGTGAGGATCTGCATGGTGGTGGTCTTGCCGGCACCGTTGGGGCCGAGGAAACCGACCACTTCGCCTCGCTCCAACTCCAGGTCGACGGCCTGCAGGGCGGTGAAGGTGCCGAAGCGCTTGTGCAGCGCGCGCGCCGAGAGGATCATCGACCGATCACCGTACTCACCGCGCGCTCGCCCCAGATCGAGCGCAATCCGGCGATCAGCTCAGCGGTGGGATGGATCCGCCAGCGATCGCCGGCCGCGAGGGTCAGCAGCACGTCGGCATCGGTCTGGACCGCGAGCGAAACCGGACAGTGACCCGGGTGCTCCTTGAGCAGGGTGGCGGTGCCGGCGATGCGTTGTTCGCTCTGGGTCTCGACCGCGTCGATCGCGATCACCACCTCGCGCGTGAGCCGTTCGTGGACCAGCTCGACCGGCACCATCTCCTCGACGATCAACGAGGGCAACTCCTCCGGCTCGGCCGCGTCACCGACACCGGCGCCCGGATCCTCACCATCGCCACCGGCCTCCGGTGGTGGGGCGCTACTGCGTCGGCGTTCGCGCCGATCGGCCTTGCCGGTGAACAGGGCGATAAGGTCTGGATCGCAGTCGGCGGCGAAACGGTCGTAGGCGCCGGGCTCGTATTCGCCGCGGCGGTTGTTGCGCCCCGAGAACAGCACCGCCTCGAAACGCCCGTGATCGTCTTCGAGCGTCAGGACCGCCATCGGCTTGCCGGAGCGGGTCTTGATCTCGCGTTTGGCGATGACCACCGCGGCGATGGTCATCGCGCCGGGCGGCCGGCGCGCGAGGTCGCGACTGACGTGCGAGGCGTGGCGCTCGACGATCTCGGCGTACTCGCTCAAGGGGTGCGAGCTCATCCAGTAGCCGGTGAGGGCCTTCTCGAAAGCGAGACGTTCGCCCAGGGCCCAGTCGGGCACGTCGGGCAGGCTCTGGGTCTGTGCGCGGAATTCCTCGTCCTGCTCGAAGGTGTCGAACAGGGTCGCCTGTTGTTGCGAACGGTTCTTGGCGATGCGGCTGCCGCGGTCGAAAGCCATGTCGATCGCCTCGCACAACGCGCGGCGATTGGGTTGGAGAGTGTCCAGCGCGCCGACCTTGATCAGGTGTTCGATCACCCGCTTGTTGACGCAGCGGGTGTCGATGCGCTCGCACAGATCGAAGAGCGAGGCGAACGGACCGTCCTGTTCGCGCAGCTGCATCAGATGCTCGGCCGCCTGGTGGCCCACGCCCTTGACGCCACCGAAACCGAAGCGGACCGCCTCGCCGGTGAAGGTGAATTCCCAGCCCGACTCGTTGATGTCCGGCGGTAGCACCGGCACGCCGTGGCGCTGGAGCTCCTGGGAGAACAAGGTCATCTTGTCCTTGTTCTCCATCTCGTAGATGAGGTTGGCGGTCATGAACGCGGCGTAGTGCCGCGCCTTCATGTAGGCGGTCCAGTAGGCGATCAGGCCGTAACAGGCGGAGTGCGACTTGTTGAAGCAGTAACTGGCGAAACCGAGGATGTTCTCCCACATCGCTTCGCACTTGTCCTTGGGATACTGGTGCAGCTCCCAGGCGCCGTCGATGAACAGCGGCTTGAGCTTCTCGAGCATGTCGAGCTTCTTCTTACCCATCGCCTTGCGCAGATCATCGGCTTGCGAGGGGGTGAACCCGCTCAGCTCGCGCGCGATGTTCATCACCTGTTCCTGGTAGATGTACAGGCCGTAGGTCTCTTCGAGCACGGTCTCGAGCACCGGATGCGGGAATTCCACCTGCTGTCGGCCGTGCTTGCGCTCGCAGTAGTCGATATGCATGCCGGCCATCAACGGCCCTGGCCGGTAGAGCGCCACCAGCGCGATCATATCCTCGAAGCGGTCGGGCTGGAGCATCCTGATCAGCTCCTGGAACCCGCCGGATTCGCACTGGAACACGCCGAGCGTCTCGCCGCTGCCGAGCAGGGCGAAGGTCTGCGCGTCGTCCAGGGGCAATTCCGGATAGTCGATCTGCACGCCCTCGGTCGCGGCGGCGATGTCGGCGGCCTTCTTGAGGATCGACATCGTCTTCAACCCGAGAAAATCCATCTTCAGCAGACCGCAGGTCTCGACCTCGACCATGTCGTACTGGGTCGCGGGCTTCCCCTTCACCTGGCAGACCGGGACGTAGTGGTGCACCGGACCCGGGGCGATGATCACCCCGCAGGCGTGCACGCCGAGCGAACGGCCGAGATTCTCGAGCGTCGCGGCGGTATCGAGCACCCGGCGCGTGCGCTCGTCGTTCTCGTAGCGCGCGACCATGCGCTCGGATGGGTCGTAGCTGCCGTCTTTGAGCGACTTGTGCCCCAGGCAGACCGGGATGGTGTGCTTGCCGCCCGGATCCTCCGGTACCAGATTGGCCAGGTCCTGTGCCTCTTCGGGCGTCCATTCGTAGGCGCGGGCGACGTCCTTGATCGCCATGCGCGCCTTCATCGTGCCCAGCGTCATGATCTGGGTCACCGCCTGACGGCCGTATTTATCGGCGACGTAGTCGATCACCCGACCCCGGCCGTCTTTGCAGAAGTCGATGTCGATGTCCGGCATCGACTTGCGGCCCGGGTTGAGAAAGCGCTCGAACAGCAGGCCGTAGCGTAGAGGGCAGATGTCGGTGATGCCCATGGCGTAGGCGACCAGCGACCCGGCCGCCGAGCCGCGGCCCGGTCCGACCGGGACCCCATGCGACTTGGCCCAATTGATGAAATCGGCGACGATGAGGAAGTAGGCCGCGAAGCCCATCTTCTCGATGGTCTCGAGCTCGAAGTCGAGGCGTTCGCGCGCGCCTTCCGGCAGCCGGTCGCCGTAGCGGCGGACCAGACCCGCTTCGCACAGCTGCCGGACATAGTCGCTATCGCTCAGATCGTCCGGGCAGACGAAGTGCGGCAGGTGGTAGGTCCCGGTGGGAATGCTGCAATCGCGGCAGAGCTCGACCACCCGGCGGGTGTTGGCCAGCGCCTCGGGCAGATCGGCGAACACGTCCGCCATCTCCGCCGGCGTCTTGAGGTAGAATTGGTCCGCGGGCATCCGCTTGCGCCGGGGATCGGACAGGGTGGTGACCTTCTGCACCGCCAGCTGGACCTCGTGGACCTCGTGATCGCCCTGATCGAGGTAATGGACCCAGTTGGTTGCCACCGGCGGTAGGCCGAGATCGCGCGCGAGCTCGATGTTCGCACCGCGGGCGTTGATCGGGCCCTCCACGCCGTGGTCGGTGATCTCGATGAACAGGCGATCGTCGAAGATCTCGTGCAGCAACTGTGCCTGCCGGCGGGCCTCTTCGGTGGCGCCGGCGAGCAGGTGACGGTTGAGAAAGCCGTCCGGCCCGGCGCCGGTGAGGCAGACCAGCCCCTCGGCGTATCGGGCGATGCGTTCGAGATCGACGCGCGCCTCGTAGTAGAAGCCCTCGAGCCAGCCTTCGCTCACCAGACGGGCGAGGTTGTGATATCCGTCGGGATTCTGCGCCAGGAGCACCAGCTGCATACGATCCGGCGTGCGCTCGGTCATGCCCAGCGGTGCGACGTTGACCTGGCATCCGACGATGCCGGTGATGCCGGCCTTGGCGCAGGCGGAGGTGAACTCCAGCGCGCCGAACATACCGGTGCGATCGGTCAGCGCGACCGCGTCCATCCCCCGGTCCTTGACCGCGGCCACCAACCGATCGACGGTCAGGGTCGATTCGAGCAGGGTGTAATGGCTGTGGACGTGGAGGTGGGTGAAATCCATCGTCTGGCTCGCCGCTCCTTCACGCGCCGCCGCGCGCGCCGGGGATCAGAACGTCACGTGGCCGCTGATGCCGAACAGGGTCACCGTGTCGTCGTCGGTCTGGCTCGCGGGCGCCGCCGCGCGGTAGGCCTCGCCCGGCAGGAACACCGCGCCCCAGGCGCGGAAGGTGGTGAAGTCGTTGTACTTCCAGGCCAGGGTGAGATCGAACTCGTTGCCGAAGTCGTTCTCGCCGCCGACATCCTCGACCGTCTTGTAGTAACCGTAGACCGCCTTGAGCGTGAGGATCTCCTCGAAGTAGGCCTGTTCGATGGTCAGCTTGACTGCTTCGAGGTTGCCGACCAGCAGCTCGCTGAGTTCGCCATAACGCTCGTGCTCAACGATGTAGGTGTCGCTGACGCCTTCCCAGGGCACGACGAAGGCCTTGTAATCATCGTTGCCTTCCTCGTTGCCGGAGAAGTGATCATACTGCGCGTTGATCACCGGGCTCAACGGCGCGTCGGGGAAAGCCCACTGCGCGCCGACGCTCAGGGCCCAACCGCTGAAGTCGCGACTGCTGTCGACCTCGCCGTCCTGGACGCCGCCTTCGGCGTAGAGGTCGATGTCGTGGTCCAGCTTCCACTCGGCGCCGGCGTAATAGGTATGCAGCTCATCACCGGTCTCGCCTGCAGCGAGCGGCACCTTGCGCGCCACGCTCAGCGAGCCGGTGAGGAACATGCGATCGTCGCCCATGCGATCGGGTAGCCAATCGCCGGCGATACCCCAGAAGTAGGTGTCGTCGGCGTTCTTGCCGCGCTGCCCGGTATCTGGATCGAGCTCGGTCGCCTCGTCGATGATGAAGGCGAAGGGGGAGATGGTGAAGTTGTCCACCTCCCAATAGGCGCGCACGCCATCCCACCGGGTCACCACCGGGTCGTCGGCGCGGCTGTCGTAGATGAAGCCGCCGTCGTTCTTGCGCAGGTTCCACGCCACCGGCTGGCGCCCGATGCGCACGTGTAGCTCGGGACGGATGAACTGCTTGAGCTGGAGGTAGGCGTCGTTGAGCGCGACGCTGTCGCGCAGATCCTCGTCGGGATCGGACCGGTCACCGCCTTCGGCGTCGTAGACGAAGCCGAGCTTGATCATCGCCCGGTCGTCGAATTCGATCTCGGTCCCCAGCGCCGCGCGGACCTGCATCTTGGACACGCGGTCGTTGCGGGCGTCCTCGCCGTCGGTGTAGTTGTTACGGTTGATCCCTTCGATCAGGAGCTCACCAGTGAGCACCTGATCCATCTCGAAGGCCGGCAGCCCGGCGCTCAGGGCGACGGCTCCGGCCAGGGGGATGAGGCGAGCGTGACGGGGCATCGGCACTCCTTGGCGCGGAGGGGACCTGCGGCCTGCGCGCGAGTCGAGCACGATAGGGGGGGCGCCGCTGCGGGCAAGCCAACGCGGCGCCGCGGCGCTGGGCTGCACAGGGGGGGGGTACGCCGGGCCATGCGGGTGAAAGACCGGCCTGC
>JBEPXK010000039.1:0-14058 GCA_041641915.1 Planctomycetota bacterium | reverse complement strand
AGGCTATCCCGCCCCTCGAGCGGAGCAACGATCCCGCCCCACAGCTCACGCAGCTCAGCGATCGAGCAGTCGTGCCAGTTCGTCTGCCGACGGCACCTTGCCCACGACCTTGATCTCGCCGTCCACCGCCAGGGCCGGGGTCATCATCACACCCATCGCGGTGATGGCGTTGATGTCCTCGACTTTTTCGATGGTGTAATCGCAGCCGCGCTGCTTGGCCGCGGCATCGGCCGCGTCGTAGAGACGACGGCATTTGGCGCAGCCGGTCCCGAGTACCTGGATCTTCATGCGTATGCTCCTGTGCATGGACGGTGGTGGTTCAGCCGCAGCCACAGCGGTCCTTGACCGCTGCCACGATCGTGGCGACGTCCTCCGCGGTGGCTGGCTGCCCCTTGGGCAGCTTCTCGATGCCCAGATCGGTCACCCGCACGAAGATGGCGTCGTCGATCCCGGCGTTGGCGAAGCAGGTGCGGGCGCAATCCAGCGGGCAGCCGTCGATGACGATATTGACGTCGGCGTCCCGGGCTGTCTGCACCATCCCCTGGATGCCGGCGCCGATCCCGGCGAGACAGAACATGCTGCCGACGCCGTCGCGCGCGAGCTGGCGCGCGGCCAGATCGCTGGCCTCGGCGACGTTGGCGCCGCCGGAACAGGCATAGATGAGCACGGTCTTCCCGCTCTTCGAGCTGCAACAACAATCGGCCATGTGTGGTTCCTCCCGTGTCGATGGTGATGGGGCGATCAGGCGACGATCGCCCCGAAGACAAGTCCCGAGATGGTGGCCATGACGACCACCAGCGCGACGAAGGTGGCGGTCTTCTTCGGCCCCAGGATCGCGTTGATCACGAGCATATTCGGCAGGCTCAGGGCCGGACCGGCCAGCAGCAGCGCCAAAGCCGGGCCCTCGCCCATGCCGGCGCCGCGCAGGCCCTGGAGAATCGGTACCTCGGTCAGGGTGGCGAAGTACATGAAGGCCCCGGCCACCGCGGCGAACAGGTTGGCCGCGAGACCGTTGTCCCCGACCATCGATGCCACCCAGGCGGAGGGGATCAGCCCTTCGCGTTCCGGGCGCCCGAGCAACAACCCGGCGATGAGCACGCCACCAAACAGAAGCGGCAGGATCTGCTTGGCGAAGCCCCAGGAGGCGTCGAACCAGTCGCGGTTGTCCTCATCGCCGGTCGCGGTGATCACCGCCAGCGCCAGCGCGGCGAAGGCGAACGGCACCACCGGATGCTGCGGCAAGGCCAGCGCGAGCACGAGCGTCGGTACCAGGGCAGCGAGCGCCTGCCACCACCGCACCGCGAACCAGGCGACGAGCACGCCGGCGAGCACCACGCCAAACCCGGCGGTGAGCGGCCACTTCCACGCGTGGATCAGCGCCCAGGCACCGCTGGCGCCGGCCGGCGGCGGGCCCCAGTTGGCGAACACCAACACGCCGACCATGGCGGCGAAGAACACGACCTCCTGCCCCAGGCTGCGTTTCGGCTCCGCCTCGGGCAGGGCCATCGTCACCCCCTCCTGGCGCTCGGCCTCCTCCCGGCGGAAGAACAGCGCCATGAGCAGGCCGATGACCGCGGCGAAGACGATCGCCCCCACCGCGCGCGCCAGGCCCATCTGCCAGCCGAGCACGTTGGCGGTGAGCACGATCGCCAGGACGTTGATCGCCGGCCCCGCATAGAGGAACGCGCACGCCGGCCCCAGGCCGGCGCCCCGTTTGTAGATGCCGGCGAAAAGCGGCAGCACGGTGCAACTGCAGACCGCGAGGATGGTACCGGCTGTCGAGGCCACGGCGTAGGCGACGAACCGATTGGCCCGAGCGCCGAGGTAGCGCATCACCGCTGCCTGGCTGATGAAGACGCTGATCGCCCCGGCGATGAAGAAGGCCGGAATCAGGCACAACAACACATGCTTGCGGGCATACCACGCCGCCAGGGCCACCGATTCGTGGATCGCCTGTGCCACACGCGGGTGGTCGAAAGGCGTGCAGTAGAACGCGAGGAAGACCGCCACGATCCACGCCAGGGCCTTGCCGTCGCTGCGCCAATCGAAGCTCATCGGCGAAGATTCCTTATTGCGCCAAATCGGCAAGTAACGACTGAAAAAAGAGGACCCGGCGGCATCAGCAACACCCGATCCCCGGTGAGGACCCGTCGCCGTCGACGACGCGATCGATGCAGCGGAGGAACTCCACCACGCACGGTGTGCGCAGCTCATAGTAGACGCTCGTGCCTTCACGACGATCGCGCAACACACCCACCTGCTTGAGCTGGGCCAGGTGCCGCGACACGGTCGACATCTCGCTGCCCACCAACGCGGTCAACTCGCACACGCAGCGCGGACCGTCGGCCAGCGCCTGGACCATCAGCAACCGGCTCGGGTGGCCCAAGGCCTTGAGCACGGCGGCCCGCTGCGCGATGCGATCCCGTTCGATGATGGGCATGCTTTGTATGTTTAGCCATATCTGCAAACAGTGCAAGCGGTTTTCCCTGCCCCTCTACGCCCACCGTGGCAGCGACGAGAATCAGACCGAGGCTCAGGAAGCCTCACCCACGCGAGTTCCTCGCTCTTCGCAGCCGGCCAGAGCCGGCGCGAGCTCTGACGGAAGCCCGTCGTGTGTGAATCGCCCGCAGAGCAGCGCCAGATGCTGTGACAGATAGCCGGACAAACAGGGATTCACAGCCGGGCTCGTGTTGCGGCCCCGCTTACCTATGAACCTCTGGAGGATCCATGTCCGCCTTTCGTCCTTCTCGTCGTGTCTATCTGGCCGGGGCCGTCTTCATCGGCATCGTTGGCTGCTCGCTGACCTTGGGGCTGTGGCCCGGGCGTCCGGTGCCAACGCAGGACCCGATACCCACCACTCCACCCGCCTCCCTCGGCCATGCGGACCAGCCCGATGCCCGACCTGCCGCTGCACAGGACAGTGCGTGGGACGCGGATCGGGTTGCGACCACCACGCAGGACGACGACCTGCGTGCCGATGCTCCGGAACAGGGCAGCCGCGAACTGCGCACATGGCTCCCAGCAGCGAAGATCGAATCCTGCGAACGCCACGCGACCGGCGATGAGGCGAACGCCCACGAAAAGGTGGATGTCGAAGAGGCCATCGTCCGCCTGCCGGACATGGAACGCCCGGTTGCGGTACGCCAGGTGATCGCGCAGGACGGAGACGCCGCGCGGGTGGTGCATCGCGAGGCTTTCGTCGCCGACCGCGTCCTGGTCAAGCTGCAGCGCCCCGAAGCGGTGGCGGATCTGCGTCGCCTGGCCGAGGCACACGGGGCGTCGATCGAACGCCGCGTCGGGCGCCTGGGTGGCGACCTGTACGCCGTACGCCTGCAACGCCGTGGTCATGCCGCCGTGAAGCAAGCGGTCAAGCACTTCAGCGACGCAGCGGCCGGTCTGGCCTATGCCGAGCCGGATCACGTGTACTTCGCCATCGGCGACGGCATCGCGCCCGAAGCGACGACGCCCGATGACCCCGATCTGAGCGAATGCTGGGGGCTGCACAATACTGGGCAGACCGGTGGCACCGCGGATGCCGACATCGATGCCCCCGAGGCCTGGGATCTGGCCACCGGCAGCCACGACGTCGTGGTCGCGGTGATCGACACCGGCATCGACTACACGCATCCGGATCTGGCCGCCAACATGTGGACCAACCCCGGCGAGATCCCCGGCAACAACATCGACGACGATGACAACGGGTACGTCGACGATGTGTACGGCTGGAACTTCGTCGACAACACCAGCGATCCGATGGACGACCACCTGCACGGCACCCACTGCGCCGGCACCATCGGCGCGGTGGGCAACGACGGTAACGGGATCAGCGGCGTATGCTGGTCGGTCAAGCTGATGGCGTTGAAGTTCCTGAGCGCCGGAGGGTCCGGCACTGCGTCGGGCGCGGTGTCGGCCGTGGAGTACGCGACCGAGAATGGCGCGCACGTGATGAGCAACTCCTGGGGCGGCGGCGCCGCCTCCCAGGCCCTCGAGGACGTGATCACAGCGGCCAACGACGCCGACGCGCTGTTCGTCGCCGCGGCCGGCAACAGCGGCTCGAACAATGACGATACGGCGCACTTCCCGTCCAGCTACGAGGTTCCGAATGTGGTCTCGGTCGCCGCCAACGACCACGATGACGCACCCGCCTCGTTCTCCTGCTACGGCCTCGAAAGCGTCGACCTGTTCGCGCCGGGCGTCGCCATCTACAGCACCTACCCGACCTATATGACCGATGCCATGAGCGATCGTGGCGACGACACCCATTACGAAACCATCAGCGGCACCTCGATGGCGACGCCGCACGTCGCCGGAGCCGCGGCCCTGCTTATGAGCGTGACCGGCAAGTTGTCGCCGACCATCGTCAAGGCCATGCTCATGGAGAGCGTGGACAAGGTGGATGCCTACTCCGGTCTGGTGGCCAGCGAGGGGCGACTGAACGTCGCCACCATGCTGCAACAGGTGTCCGACTCCTGGCTGCTGATGCCCATCAATCCCAAGTGGAACGATGGTCCGAACGATCCAGCGGTGGGCAACAACAACGGCTTCGCCGAAGCGGGCGAGACCCTGGCCCTCAGTATCGATGTGGCCAATATCGGCTTGGACGACACCGCGGGAGCGGCGCAGTTGCGGGTGACCAGCAACGATTCCTACGTCACGATCGCGAACGGCACGGTCGACCTGGGCGTTGTCGCCGGTCTCGATCGGCGCACCATCGACGGCATCACTCTGGCCCTAGCGCCAGATACGCCCGCTGGTCACGTGATCAACTGCACCCTGCAGCTGCGCGAGGACGGCACCACGGTCGACACCGCGGATCTCACAATCACCGTCTATGCGTTGGGCACCATCAGTGGTTACGTGCTCGACAATCAGAGCGCTGGCGTCAGCGGGGTGAAAGTGCAGACGGCCGCCTCGGCCGACATCCACTTCTCCACCTACACCGATGGCGACGGGCACTACGTGATACCGGTGATCGAGGGATTGCCGATGGAGATCAAGGCCGTCAAGCGGAACTGGTTCCCGGATGCCGAGCGCTTCACCGCCCCCTGCGATGCGATCGACCTGCACGTCTACCCGCTCGACATCCGCGTCATCGACAAGGGACGTCCGTTCGCGCTCGACCGCTTCGGCCACGTGAGTTACGAAGTCGACCATCCGGCGAGAACATCGTCCTCGGCGGCCTGGACTTCGATTCGCGAGACCTGCGAGGGCGATCGCGTGCTGCCCTTCGGCTCGGACGGTGGCTTCATCCATGCCAACGACCTGCTGAGCATCTGGGCGCCGAGGTACCCCGCCGTGGACATCTGGCGCGATGGTGTGATGTGCCAGACCGGCGATGGCGTGCGCGGTTATCTGTTCACCAACGACGAAACCGTCTACGGCTTCACCTACAAGGATGACAACATCAGCTATGCTGCACGCTGGAATCCGGTCGATGGCCACGAGTTCCTCTATGATACGGCGAGCTCGGTCTATGCCGTGGACGACGTCGGGAACTATTACGGAACGGTGCGTTCGGACGGCGACATCAAACCGTGGATCGGCAACGAATCCGGCGATGTGCTGCTCGACCTGCCCGAGCCCGGCTTCGCCGATGCCGGTGCGATATGGGGGGCATCCAGTGACGGCACGCGGATCTGCGGCATCATGTATCGTGACGAGAAGGTCACCGCGAAGAGCGCGGTCGGCTTCTACGGGACACCGGAGGGCGTGACCCGATGCAACTATCCGATCGATTATGAGAGTGGCGACGACCATTGGTCCAAGGCGCTGCACACCAACGGACAGGGCCTGGTCGGTGGCTGGTATTACCACATCACGCACAATTCACAGACGCGCGTCGCTGCCGTCTATCGCGGGGGAAGCTGGATCGACCTGAACGAGATCATGCCGGCGAATTCTGGCTGGGTGCTGCAAGAGGTCGTCGGCATGAATGAGAGTGGCGATCTGTTGTGCTTGGCCCAGTTGCGTTTCGAACACAACTTCACTTCCTACCCGATCTACGTGACGGTGGTCATCTCGCCCCGTGATGTTCCCAACCGGACGCCTTTGGTGGATGCCGGTCGCGATCAACGCGTGCTGCTCGACCTGGGCGGGGAATTGCACGCCCAGGCCAACGACGATGGCGACGTCGCCCCGACCTATCTCTGGGAACAGATCAGCGGGCCGGGCACCGCCACCATTACCGCGCCCGATCAGCGGGTGACGGCGGTCACGTATCCGGCGGCCGGGACCTATGCATTCCGGTTCAGTGCTGTCGATGCCGATGGTGCATCGGCGCAGGACGAGGTCAGTGTCGCGGTTGTCGACGAAGCCAACGAGGCGCCGACCATCGCGATCACGACGCCTGCCGATGGCACCGAATTCGCGCAGGGAACGTACATGCGCCGTGCCACCGGCGAGTTCGCAGTCACGACGGCGGATGCCGATGGCGATGTGGTGCGAGTGGAGTATTTTGTGGACGGCCAGTCGGCGCGGATGACGACCATCGCACCATTCGATACCTCGTTGACCTTCGGGAGGGGAACGTTCTCAGTGATGGCGCGCGCCTACGACGACGATGGCGCCTATACCGATTCGGATCCGATCGAGATCCTGGTCGACAGCAGGAAGCCCAGCGTCGAGATCCTGTACCCGACCGGTGATGTGCCGATGGGCTTCGGCGAGACCATCGTCGCCCGCTTCCGGATCACCAAGGGTGACACGAAGCTGAACCAGGTCTCCGTCTACATCGATACCGACGAATACGTGCAATGGTATCCGCCAGCGGACGAGGTCTTGGAGATCCCGCTCGAGGGCCTGGACACCGGCATGCACTGTCTGCGTGTCAACCTCATCTCCTGGGAGGAGGGAGCGAACGTCGAATATGGTCAGGATGCGGTGATCTTCGAGATCGTGCGTCCGCCGTTCATCACCGCGCCCGGCGAGCTGAAGGACATGCAGGTCGACACGCACCGTGGCCTCGCCTTCGAGGCCTTCGGCAGCGTGCCGTTGACTTGGAGCGTCGCGTCCGGCGATGTGCCGCCAGGCATGTCTCTGGACGCCGAGTCGGGCGGTTTTGCCGGCAGTGTGTCGCGTGCGGGCCGGTGGACGTTCACCGTGCAGGCGGAGAACATCCACGGCAGCCATCAGCGGACTTTCACCCAGACCGTGCTGCGTCCGTTGCCGCGTACAATCACGGTGACGGTGCCTGACACCGACTGGATGATCGCTCCGGAAGACGGTCTGCCGGTGGAGGAGGATGGTGACGATCGGATCTTCGATCACGTCGATCCCGAGGTCGACCACACCCTCACACCGACGCCGGTGCAACCCAGCGGCAACGGCTGAGGAGCTCGTCAGGAGCGATCGGGATGCGCGATGGCTCGCCATCGCCATCCCGATCGCTGCTGCTATACTGGTTGAGCCGCGATGTGGGCCGCAGCTGAAGACATGATGACACCGACTCCCGCTTCGCGAGCCAGCCGCATTAACCGATGACACAGATTCCCGACAACATACCGGCAGCCGAACCGCCAACGCGGGAAAGTGTGTTGCAGCAAGCGCTCGCTCACCGATTGCAGCTGCAGGGATATCTGTTCGGGTTGTGTCGTGACACGGCGCTTGCCGAAGACCTGTTCCAGGAGACGTTGTTGGTGGTGTGTGAGAAATGGCGCGATTTCACCGCCGGCACCAGCATCAAGGCGTGGATGTTCGCAATCGCGCGCAACCTCCACCTGCGCCAGGTAACCAGGCAGCACCGGCGGAGCGTGTTGGCCGAAGCCGAGGTGCTCGAACGCGCCTTCGCACAGCGACCGGATAACGGCCGTTCGGATGCCGCGCTGCGTGAAGCCCTGGTGGCCTGCTGGCACAAGCTGCCGGAGCGCAATCGCCAGGCCTTCTACCGGCGTTTTGCCGAGCAGTCCGGACACGAGCATTTGCGCTGCGAGATGGGGCTGACCGGCAATGCGCTCTATCTACTTCTGAGCAGGACACGCAAGATGTTGCGCAAGTGCATCCATCGTTCCCTGCGTGAGATGGAGATGCGGGCATGAAGCCACAAGATGAAGTGGCGCTCGAACGAGTGCTGGCGGATACCGCTGGCGAGACGGAACGCGCCGAGTTCCTGGCGCGCGTCGATCGGGATCCTCAACTGCAGAAGGCGTTGTGCGACGCGCTGTGCGAGGACGTCATGCTGATGGAACTGCTCGCCGTGGAGCAAGCGGCAGCCGGCTGCAGGCCTGAAGTGCCGGACGCAGGTGACCGCACACCCGCGGCCGAGCGGCGGAGGTCCCCGGCGCAGTTCATGCGCAGACATCGCACGGTGTCGATTCTCGCACTCGCAGCGCTGCTGCTGGCGAGCGTGAGCTGGCTCACCGTGTGGCGCGCGCGGCCTACGCCAGCGCCTACGCCAGCGCCACCGGCGGGTACGACGAAAACAGTCCTGGCACAAGGCGAGCCAGCCACCGGCCGGGGCGCGAACGGCGCCGTGTGGTCCTTCGCTGGCGCCGGTTCGCTGCGACGCAGCCGCAACGGGGAAAGCGAACACTATCGCCTGCGTGATGGTCGCCTGTACTGGCACCACGATGGTGTCCTCAGCGTGCCTACGATCATGTCGACGCCACAACTCGACGTACGACCGATCGGCACGCGTTTCGTTCTCGCCTCCGGGACCCGCGCCTGTCTGTTGCAGGTGCTCGAAGGCAGCGTGCAAGTAACGCGCAATCAGCGCATGGATGGTCAGGTCATCACCGCCCCGCGGTATCTGGCCTACGGTGACCGCGGCAAGGTCATGACAGGCGGTCTTGCACGCGATGTCCCGCAACCTTCAGCGCTGTTCCTGCTCATGCTCGACGACGGGCCGCGCTTCCCCGATATGCTCGATCCCTCTGAGATGCGTGCGTTGAGCCCGGCAACGGGAACCAGACTGGTCATCGGGCGGCACGGGGTGGTGCCGCTGGGTGGCGCTGGCCTGTTGAGCGAGACCAGCCTTGCGGAACGGAGCATCCACCGCCCCACACAGCGTGCTTCCACCATTCAGATCCGCGCGCGCTTGCCTGCCGGACTTGTCGCCAACCGCCATTACGCCACCCATGCGCTGTTGTCGCCGCGTGATGACCGGAACCCGGCCGCCATTGAACCGATTCGGTTTATGGGCACACAGTTGCACTGCGACCAGGATTTCTTCCTGACCCTCGTCCTGCACGCGAATGGGGACTGGGAGATTTACAGCAATGAACATGAAATCATCGGGTCCACCAAGCCGCGATTTCCCAGACCTGCGGAACACGATGCGCATGCGGGAGCCGTTCTGCTGTTGCCCTCCCAGGGATCGGCAGACGCCGACGCGCGAACGCTGCTCGCCGGTTTGCACTTCCGCGCGGTGATCGTGTGGGACCGGGCGCTGAGTGCCGACGAGGTGCGGCGGAGCATCGCCTACGCGCCGTGGTCCTACCTGGCCTGGCCGGATGCGGCGGCGCCGTAGCGCCTGGCCCCTGCAGAGGGCGGCTCCCCGGCCGCAGTCGTTCCCAACCTGAACCGGACGCCTACGACGGACCGGCCGGCGGGGGGTCGAGCCGGTCGCTGCGCACCACGGTGCGCAGCAGGGCCTCGAGCATCGTCGCGCGGCGGTCGGCGCAGGCCGGATCATCGAAGCGGTTGTGGCGCTCCTCGGGGTCGTTGGCCAGATCGATGAGGATGCCCGCGCCCTCCATGCCGTAATACGTGAGCTTCCAATCGCCGTCGATGAGCGTGCGCATGCGCACCATGGTCTGGTGCGCGTTGTCGTCGTCGAACTCGATCAAGGCCGGGCGCGGTTCCAGCGACGCACCGGCGCGCAGGGCCGGCGCCAGACTGCGCCCCGGCAGACCCGGTGGGGTCGAGATACCGCCATGGCGGAAACCCCCGTAGGGACGGCGCTCGAGCGCTTCCGGCCCCATGCCGGCCAGCTCGAGCAGGGTCGGCACCAGATCGAGCTGGCTAACGACCTCGTCGCGCAGCTGCCCAGCGACGCCACCCGGCACCCGCCACAGGAAGGGGACGCGCACCAGCTGTTCGTAATGCCAGGCGTGCTTGCCGAGCAGGTGGTGCGCGCCCAGCTGCTCGCCGTGGTCGGCGACGAACACCACCACGGTGTCCTCGGCGCGGCCGCTACGCTCCAAGGCCTGCATCAACCGGCCGACGCAGGCGTCGATGTGCGCGATCATGCCGTAGGTCTCGGCCAACACGGCGCGCAGGCCGTCCTCGTCGAAGCGGCTGAAACGGTAGTGCGCGCGCCGCGCCGCGAGCAGCGGCAGCAGGTCGCTCTCCTCGTGCCAGCCCGGTGGCAGCGTCAAGGTGGAAGCATCGAACAACGCCCGGTATTCCGGGCACGCCGCGAAGGGATGGTGCGGATCGGGGAAGGAGCACCAGAGGAAGAAGGGTTGACCGGGGGCCACGTCGTCAATGAACGCGGCGCTGCGCTCGGTGATCCAGGTGTTGTAGTGCAGCGCGTCCGGAACCGTGATCGGCCAGCACTCGGGCGCCACGTGCTCACCTGGCGGTGGCTGATAGCCGTCCCAGACACCGGGATGCTCGCGTTCGAGCCAGCGCCGGTAGTCGCCGAAACAGTAGTCGACGTGCCCGCCGCACAGGTCCACCGACTGGAAGCCGAAATACGGTAGCGGCAATTCTTCGATCTCGCCGTGATTCCACCGTTCCTTGTCCTCCCACGACCAACGCGCCTCGGCGCCTTCAGCCACGTAGCAGCCCGGCGCCCAGGCGTTCAGGTGCAGCTTGCCGGCGGCGTGCGTACGCCACCCGGCGGCGGCGAGCGCGGCGCCGACGGTCGGCACGTCCTCGCTCAGGTTGGTGCCGTTGGTGACCACGCCGTGCTGCCGCGGCGTGAGCCCGGTGATCATGCTGGCGCGCGCCGGCATGCACACGCTGTTGGCACAATACGCACGCCGGAAGCTGGTGCCCGAGCGGGCCAGGGCATCGAGGTTCGGTGTGCGCACGTCCGGGTGGTCGTGCACGCCGAGGCAGAAGCTCTGCATCTGATCGACGCAAATGACGCAGATGTTGGGCGTACTCGCAGACATGACCCGGATCCCTCCTGCTCCGGCCCCAAAAACCCGGCCGGCGCTGTGCTCACGACTCTCACCGTGGATCCGGCACGCACAACAGAGCGTACCCCGCGCCCGCCTCTGCCGTCAGGCGACCCCGTTGGCGGCGAACCGGGCGTCGTGCGTCACCGCCACTCGTCCGACGGGAGCCGTGGCGATGATACGGCGGTCACGGGGATCGCCGTAGACCGGCACCGATAGTGCCTCGATTGCTTGTGACAGCGACAAAAAACGACGTTTTGAAAGAGGCGCTGTCACAAGCTGTCGAGGCACAGGGGGTTCGGGGGACGAAGTCCCCTGATGGAACAGCGGAAAGGTGGGCCGGAGCCCTATGCTCAACCCTTGGGTTGTGGGCGGAGGCCCACCTTAGTTCCTGCGGGTCGCCATACCGGCCTGCGGTCACGCGACTGCGGCGAGACGCGCGGTAATGCACGCTGCGGGTCGCT
Organism: Planctomycetota bacterium; assembly: GCA_041641915.1. Lineage (GTDB taxonomy): Bacteria > Planctomycetota > UBA11346 > UBA11346 > UBA11346 > SLQH01. The sequence goes on along the minus strand of JBEPXK010000039.1, from coordinate 2,531 downwards.
CCATCCATCTGAACAGCCCTGCCGACCGGCGGCGTTCTGTGCAGCCATGTCGGGCTCAGCCAGCACACGGTCGTGCGCGGCATCCGCCCGTTCCACCTGGACCGTCCGTGCGCTCAACGCAGGTGCGTGGGCAGCGGGGGCAACGGCGCCCCACCGATATTGCCGCCGAACTCGTCGGGGTCGCGGGGCATGGGGTTCGGTGGCAGCGCCGCGACGCCGTCGCACAGCGGGTCACCGGTGCGCGCCATCCAGTCCTGCAGGCGCGCCCGCAGCTCGTCCAGGGTCTGCGCGTGCGCCGGATCCGCTGCAAGGGTGTTGCGTTGCTGCGGGTCGAACACGCAGTCGTAGAGCTCCTCCCCGGCATAGGTGCGCCCGGCCAGACCCGCGGCCACGAGCACCTGCTTGCTGTAGCTGACATCGGTGTTCGGCCCCACCGGGCGCAGGCGCGGATCCCAGCGCCTGATGTACAGCCACCGGGGCGTGCGCACGGCGCGCATGATCTCGGTCGCGGCGTGGTAGGTGACCTCGCTGTAGACGGCGTCGTTGATCTCATGGCGCGGGTCGGCGATCACCGGGGCCAACGAGTTGCCCTGCAGCTGTGCCGGGGCTGCGAGCCCAAGCCATTCGCACAGGGTCGGGTAGAGATCGATCTGACTCACCAGCGCGTCGCTGACCTGCCCGCCGCGGATGCGTTCGGGCCACCGCAGCATGAAAAACACGCCGGTGCCGTGGTCGGTGAGCGTGCACTTCATGTGCGGAAAGGCGAGGCCGTGGTCGGTGGTGCAGATGACCAGGGTCGTGTCGCGCAGGCCCGCGTCGTCGATGGCCTGCAATACCCGTCCCATCTGCGCGTCGAGGATGGCGGCGGCACGGCGGTAGCAGGCCATGTCGCGCCGCGTGACGGCGTTGTCGGGCAACGGCGCCGGCGGGCGGCAGTAGGCCTCGTCGTCAGCCGGCAACGGGTCGGGGAAGGTGCGGTGCGTGGTGTTGAAACCGACGGAGAGGAAGAAGGGGTCCTCGTGCGGGCCGCGCAGGAAGTCGGCCGCCGCGTCCTCGATGCGCGTTCCCGGTGCGGATTCGGCGCCACCCCAGGTGTCCCGCAGGACCTCGTGATAGCCGAGGGCGGTGGCATCCGTGTGTTCGTGCTGGGTGCCTGAGAGCACCGTCCGGTAGCCGGCCTGGCCGAGTTGGTGCACCAGATGCTGGCTGGTGTCCTGCAGCGGCCAGCCGCGATGGGCCAGCCCCAGTACGCCGGTGCTGTGCGGTGCGCGGCCGGTCAGCATGGCGACCCGGCTGGCGGTGCACACCGGGGCGGCGCAGTGCATATTGCGGAAGACGAAGCTCTCGCGCGCGAAGCGCATCAGGTTCGGCGTCGGCACTGCGTAGCCATAGGGCTCGATGTAGCGACCGGCGTCGTGGGTGTGCAGGTAGACGATATTGGGGCGCATGGCGGTCTCCTCGCGACACGCACCGGTCGTGCGCGTAGGGCTGCAGCTTGGCAGCGGGGGGCGAGCCGAGTATCGTTTGTCGAACAGCTTCTATCGCAGGATGACCACCCGTGCACGCCCGCTGGCTCGACATCCGCGCCTGCCATCTATCCGAACGCGGTCGACACACGACCGCTGCCCACCGCCATCGCGATCCGCAATGGCATCTCTGCGTCGCCGGCGCCCTCACCCTCGAGGTCGACGGCACCGTGCACCGCTGCGCGGCCGGCGAGCACGTGCTCGTATCGCCCTGGCGCTACCGGCGCATCGTCACCCGCCACCGCTGTACCATCCTCATGCTGCGTTTCCGCAGCAGCTGCATCGACACCCCCGGCTGGGCCGATCGCGTCGCCCAGCTGCCGGAAACGGTTGCCGATGACCTGCGCGAGGTGCTCGCACGACTGGAGGGGGGCAGCGGCGCTGGCGACCCGACCACGGAGGTCCTGCTCCTGCGCCTGCTCCTCGCCGCCCAGGCGGCCGCCGCCGAGCGGCGCAGCGCCGTGGTCGCCGATCGGCTGGCGGCCGAGGACCTGGTGGCCCAGGCCGAGGCGTTCATCCGCGATCACCATGCCGAGGACCTGACGCGCCGGGCCATCGCCGCGGCCTGCCATTGCTCACCCACGCATCTCGGTCGCCTGTGTCGCGATCGTCGCGGCCGCACTCCACGCGAGCTCGTCACCGACGAGCGCATGCGCCGAGCGCGGGAATTGCTGCTGCACGATCGCCGCAGCATCGGCGCCATCGCCGGCGCGGTCGGCTACGCCACGGCGAGCCACTTCGGCGTCGTCTTCAAACACCACCACGGCATGACGCCGCGCGCCTTCCGACGCGGCGCCGGCCGTCTGTGGTGGTACCGGCGTCCGGTCGACGGGGGGCCGCTGCCATAGCGTGAGGCCCTCGCGCAACGGTCGGGCAACGGTCGGCCAGGCGACAGATCATGACGCCTCCCTCAGAGCTCGCGCAGCACCTTCGCACGGCAAGAATCGTCGTCAACGGGTCGGCCGACCGAGGGGTGGTTTTCTGCGAAAATGGGCCGCAGGCCCG
>JBEPXK010000038.1:0-14082 GCA_041641915.1 Planctomycetota bacterium | reverse complement strand
CCGCCGATCGCGGGCCCCGGGAGCGCCGAGCGCCAGCTCGGCAGGACCGCGCACGCCGACCAGGCCCACGCCGTCCCGCCCACCGCCAACGCGGCGCCGCCCGCCAGGGGTGATGAGCCATAGTCGGCGCCCGCGCATCGAACGACGTGGCGCCCGCAGCAGTACAACCCACTCCGGTCCCCTGGTCGTCCGGATCGGTAGCGCTATGCTCGAGCAACCCCGCGCGCGGCGGGGCCGGGGCGCCGCTGTGGAGGTGGATGTGGTCGACGCGCAGGACGCTGCGGACGCGAAGCAGACGAGCAGTCGGCGGCTGCTCGTCGAGGGCGTGGCGCCGGATGGTGCGGCCCGGGTGCCGCCGCCGCGCTCGCGGTTTCTCGAGGGCGAGGAGCGGCTCAGCCGTCTGCAAGAGGTCCTGGAGGTCGAGGACCGCAGCATCGCTGCTTCCTCGACCCGGTTGCCGGTCGACGTCGGCCCCGGTCTGCGCGGCTATCTACCCGCGGTGGCGCGGGTGTGGCTCGTCGCGATCGCACCGCTGGTCGGTCTGCTTGCGGGCTTGCCGGTCTCCGCTGCGGCGGTGGCAGTGCTGCTGGCGCTGGCGGTGATCGAGGCCACCCCGCTGCGGCGCATCGGCGCGGTGCGCCGGATCGGGCCGGAGGAGGTCGCGCTGACGGTGATCTTGCAGGTGGTGGTCGCGTTGGTGTTGCCCGCGGTCGCGGCCTTCGCCGGGGAAGCTGGCCGATCGCTCGGGACCCTCGCCGTCGCGTATCTCGCGTTGGCCCTGGGTGCCGGGCTCGCCGCCGGCCTGTTGCTGGCCCGGCGACGGGCCGGCCGGCGGGTGGCGCTCGCGGGTCGGGTGTGCCGGGTGCTCGCCTTCAGCGCTCTGTTCCTCGCGCTGCTCGCCGGCGGCCAGTAAGCCGGGACAGGCGCCGGTTCAATCGTTTGATCATAGCATGAGCGGCTGTTGCCAGCCGGCCCCGGCGCCCTTGTGCGAGTCGGCGCGCACCCGTGAGCGGGACAGCAAATCCTTTACGGATAAGCGCTTACAGTTGCGCGGAAAGAGATGACGCGAATTGATCGATGACCTGGCCCGATTGGCAGGGCGTTTGCATGTCCACCGGCGGTGCATCGCGGCTCAGCCCCGGCGCCGATGCGGAGGAACAGCCATGATCGAGCCTCGCCGACCGTTGCACAGGTGCCCCCAGGCGGGCTTCACCCTGATCGAGTTGCTGGTGGTCATGTCGGTGATCGCCGTCCTCGCCGGCCTGTCCTTCGCGGTCTACACCGGGGTGTTCAAGAAGAGCGAGGATCAAAAGACCCGTATGGCTGTCGACGCGGTCGTCGCCGCGATCGAAACGCACCGCACCGGCGCCCCGCCGCTGGTGCGGCTGCAGGACGACACCCCGCGTTACTGGTGGGACATCGACTTCGAGCCCGGCAAGACGTCGGCGGCGAACAAGGCCGACGTGCTCAACAAGGCGCAGCAGATCAACCAGCTGCTCATCGACGGCGATCCTGACTTCGCCACCCCCGGCACCACCCTGGCCGATCCGACCCTGGTGCCCGAGGACTACCGCGGGCTCGGCAATATGCTGCGCCTGCCGTCGGAATACCTCAACGACCGCGGCGAGGTGGTCGATGCCTGGGGCCAACCGCTGCATATCGCCTACGACAACGAGCTCTTCAGCACCACCGGCTACGGCGTGTGGTCCGTCGGCGAGGACGGCATCAGCGATCCCTTCAACGAGGCCAGCGGCGATCAGGACGACGACATCTGCAGCTGGCAGATCGGCAGGGAGCAGGGGCGCTGAGATGACTGACCGCAACAACCGTTCCGGCTTCACCCTGATCGAGATGCTGGTGGTGATGGCGATCATCGCCATCCTCGCCGGGCTGATCCTCGCCGGGATCAAGGCCTTCGACAAACAAGGGCCCAAGACCAAGACCGAAGCCATCGTGCGCACCGTCGCCACCGGTCTGGCTCAGCGCTCGGCCCAACTCGGCGGCGAGGCTTTCGCCCTGCATCCCTTCGCGCGCTACGCCTACGGCAAGGCGGAGAGCGGCGGCGAACGCGCGCTGTTCATCCGCGGTGAGGACACGTCGGCCTTCACCGCGGGGCAGGCGGTCGAGACCGACGGCCTCGGTCTGCGTACCGCCGACCTTGATCACGTCGATATGGATGTCGAGTACCTGCTCCATCCCACCGACGTGTTCGCCGGCCTCGCCGCGCAGGGTGACGTGCCGTTGCTCTATGGCGTGTCGCGCTTCAAGCTGCACACCATCGGCACCTCCTGGCGGATGACCGAGCACAAGTGGGTCGGCCCGCAGGGGGTCAACGCGCAGCCGGAGAAACTGTTCATGCGCTACGATCGGCCGGTGTTGAATTACACGCAGGCGGCGAGCATCAGAGGGGATAACAAGATCGAGGCTTCCTACTCCGACAAAGAACCGGCTCTGACCGAGCGCTTCGACACCGCGGTGTTCGAGCAGCGCAGCGCCGAGGCGGTGGCGGGCATGCTCGGCGACCTGGCCGGCGACCTGCGCAAGCTCGGCGTGCTCCATCACGAAGACTTCGATACCAACGCCGATACCCTGGTCCATGGGGTGCGGATCGGCACCGGTGCGCGCACCGAGAGCTCCTTTCCTCGTGCCGACCAGAAGATCCACGGCTCGTTCATCAAAGACGGTTCCACCTGGAAGCGCTATCGCCTGCGCGGCACCGGCCTCTACGATGCCTGGGAGCGCGAACTCCTGATCTTCCGGGGCCAGGAGAACGCCGGCCTGACCGTGGCCAGTGCGGGGCGCGACGGGGTGTTCATGGTCCATCCCGGCTATGACAGCACCTTCCAGACCGATCCGCTCGACGACCCGCTCGACGGCGCGACCATGGCCGGCGACGACCGCGACGGCACCACCGACAACGTCATCCACGGGACATGGGAATAGGAGGGCGCATGACCGGCGCGAACACCCCTGGTCTGCAGCGCGGCGCGGCCCGCTCATCCGCCGGCTTCACCGCCGTCGAGATGATGATCGTCCTGCTGGTGATCGGCATCCTGGCGACCATGACCGTGCCCAAGGTGGTCGGTCTGATGCGTCATTCGGCCGTGCGCAGCGCGGCCGATGACACCCTGATCCTGTGGGAGCGGGCCAAGACCCTGGCTCAACGGTCCCAGCCCGATCCGGATGCTCCCAATCGCCACTTCGGCGTTGCGATCGTGCAACAGCGCGGTCAGCCGACCTACGCCGTGCTCGTCCGTTCGGACAAGTCGCCGGCCGATGGCGACGAGATCGCCCCGGAGGACATGCTCGCCTCAGGTCTCGCCACCGGCACCGCCGGCCGGGCCCGCGTCGAATTTCCCCCGAGTGTGGTCGTGGCCACAGCCACCGGCCACGGCACCTCACCGCAAGTGGTCGACGGCACCATCGCCTGGTATGCCCAATACGGCACCGGTTTCCCGCTCAGCGGTCGCCAGGTCAAGACCGGCAAGGGCACCACCGCGACCCCCCAGCCGGTCGGGGTCGACAACGGCCTCATCGCCAACCTTTACCAGAACCCCTCTCTGGTCCGCTTCCAGACCGTCGAATTCGAGCCGAACGTCGCAACCAGTGGCCTCGCCTTCGATTTCGAGGTCCATCAGTGTGGCGTGGCCTGCGTCGAGGAGCAGCAATGAACATCGTCCCTACCGCTCGCCGTGGCCTGACCCTGTTCGAGGTCGCGATCTCGACTCTGGTGTTGACCGTCGCCGTGCTCTCGGCCATGGCCCTGCTCCCGCGCGGCATCGAGGCCGAGCGCGACGCCCGCAGCAAGGTCTTCGCTGCTTCGATCTTCCTGACCTTGATGGATGACTTCCACAAGATGCAGACGGCGCTCGGGGGAGCCCAGGATCGGGCAGTCAAGGATGGCGATCCGGCGATCAAAGCCGATTTCGTTCATTATCTCCGTAGTTATGCCAGTCCCGACAAAGTTTACTTGGGCGAGGACGCTAACGACAAAAAAATGTATTCAAACATGGGTACCACCGCCGATGACGCGACCATCTCCCGTAAGTATGCATACTACCCCTCCTCGAGCGGGTCGGGCGAATACGTCGATCTGGTGCAGTTGCTCATGGATGGCGAATTGGACCCATGTTTCGGCATTGGTATTCACAATGCCAATTACTTCGCGAACTGCCATAGTGCCGATTTCGAGCAGTATCTCTCCTCACGCCTTGGGGGGCTCATCCCCATACCGCCCGAGATAGCACGTCGCTTTCGCGATGAGACTGGTGAGATCCAGCGCCTGCTCGACGCTGGCGGGTATCTCTACTATATCGACCCCAACCACGTTCGGGGTTTTGCTGACGTCAGGCGCCCGTTGTATGGGGGAGGTCACACACAGCACCATGCACAGAGCCCGTACTTCCAGGGTCAGATCGATTCGGCCGCCCAACGGTTGGTCATTGGGGTTATCGGTCCGGCGCAGCAGAATCTGTTGCCTGCCAATCCTTGGGAGTCCTGGCCATTCTACGAGATGTACCCATTCGCGCCGCAGTTCATGAGCCCTGAAGCGGAAAGCTCCGCCAATGTCTACGAGTGTGTACTGAAGGAGCAGGGGCCGGTCGGCGCCGACGAGGGCTTGGCCGAGACCGACCTTAACGGCGTTCCTCCGAAGAGCGATGATGATGGCTACGACGATGTGGCCCAGAACGACGTGCATTACGCCAAAGGCAAGTATCTTGGCGTGTGGGTCGAGGGGAACGGGGTGGTCGACTTTCTCGACCATACCGCCGCCGATCCAGATGTGGTTCGCAAGGCGGCCGAGACCATGATCGGTGAGGAGTGCTACCAGGGAAGGAACTGGCGGTACTTCAAGCAACTCGAAGAGCGATTCCTCGAGGCTGATCCCGTCGTGGAGGCGCGTGAACTCTGGTGGCGCAGCGATCTCCAGGATCTCCATGCTGCGGGCATCCTCGACCACCAGGAGTACAGCCGGAACAAGTGGACCGCCGGCTGGGACGCCTTCCGGCTGCTGGGCGGCAATCCGAATGCCGGATGGTTCGTTGCCGGACTCACCGGTATTGCCGGCGGCAAGTACGATTACGAGGTCGAGGCGATCGAAGCGGGTGAGGACTGGCTTTGGTACCACCCATGGATGGAGGAGTTCGAGACGGTGGACGGTATCAACCCCGGCATCCCCGATGCAACGCTCTACAACCATGTACTTAACGCATTCGGCGGTACACCTGCAGCATATAATACCACCACGAGTGCTAAGACCTCGCCGCCGTGGACCTTCATCCAGCCGCCAGAGAACGTCGGCAACGACACATCGGTGCCGGAAGATCATCTGGGCGCCATCGAATGGAACCTCAAGAACGTCACGCAGACTTTGTCTGGTGATGAAGACATCTTCCCCACCTTCGAGATGCGTACCACCTATCGCGATTACGCCCTGCGGCTGTGGGATGCTGTGCGCCCGCGGCCGGAGCTGAAGCCCGATGGTGACGGTCGCGCCGAATATGTGGAGGATCTCGACCCCTTCAGTGTGCCGACCGAATCCAGGAGCGTCGAAGAGGGTGTGTGGCGACATGGCGATGCCGGTCGCAACCGGGTAAGCAATCCGGCGGTGGCCGAGCTGCTGCTCGTCGATTCGCCTTTCTCCCTCGATTTCAACGCCTTGAAGGAACTGGATCGCATCGGGGTGCCAGGATGGCGCCTCGATGGCTTCAACGTTATCGATCCCAGCGAGGTGCCGCGGTTCCACGCCGGTGCCAGTGATCGTTATGCCCTCGATCCCGGTGTGTTTACCGGTGACCTCGAGCACGAGTTTCCGCCGCATCCCGCCCAGGTGCTCGCCTTGAGCTACCTCGCGCACGCGGCCAATATGGTCGCTGCCTGGACGCCGCCCTTCGAGCGAGGTTACTATAACCCCGACACGTATAAGAACGATGCCGCGCAGAGCGACCGCAAGGTAGAGTCCGATGGCAGCACCTATCTCAATACTGATCCCGACCTGCGCCTGGCTGACCCCATCACCCCCTACTGGCTCAGCTATGAACCAGATGCGGCGCCCGCCGGAGACATGGTCGAACGCGATGTCAAGCTGGCCAGCCAAGCCCTGCCCATTCAGCCCGGCGAGGATCGGCTTCTGTTGAAGAACAACACCACCCACTGGAAGGAGCTGGACGCATTGCTGGCCAATGTGCCGAACGAGACCGCCGCCGCGGATGTTTCTTGTCCTGGCTACATCAATCCGGCGGTCCGTCCGGGCAAGCGGGCCACCTTCGCTCAGCGGACCATGGTTTTCAATCCTGGTGATTGCATCGCGCTGGAGTTGAAGGTGGAGGCTTCCGAGCATCTGGAAATGCACGACAAAACGCTTACGTGGGTAACCGGGGAACAGTCCGGAAACGTCTTCGGTCATCTCGTCTACGAGGTGGGCCCCGCACGCCAGCCGGACCTCGACGGGGATGGCCGGCCGGAGGACCTGGACGGCGATGGCCAGCCTGATGACCTCTACGATATCCCCCTGTCCCGGTTGCGGTCGGTGGTCGTCGAGCCTCAGAACAACAACGAGACCGTCGCTGACGCCTATGTCAGCGGCAGGTTGAGCGACGACGACCCACGGCTGCGTTGGCTGCACATCCGCAGGGTGTTCCTGGCGACCCACGACCACGGATATGTCGATCTCACAGCCGAATCGATCCGCGATGGGTGGTCGGGCGGGCCTTTCCAGCGCATCCTGGATTGGCAGGATCCAAGCAGTTGGCCCAATGAGCTGTCCGTTCGCCTCCAGCAGCTACGGCTGCATTACTTGCGCACCGTATTGCGCTGGCAGGGCAATTGGTGCATCAACGATGAGCTATTGAAGAAGGGCAAGGGGCAGACTATCAGCTATACGGGCAAAGCCGTGCGGGTGGCGACTCCATCCGATATCGCCTTCGCCCGAAAGGTGCACGAGATGTGCATCCGTTGGGCAGTGGCCTACGCCAGTGAGAACCCCTACGATTGGGGTGCGCCGCGTCCTGCCAATCGGCCCACGGCCTGGGATAAGCCGCTGACGATGTTCAATATCTTCGAGGCAGGCGGGTCGGCTCGCACGCCGCCGAGCGACCTTCATAGCCTCGCGGGCAAGTCGACCCAGCCCTTCCATCCTTGGATCACCCCCGTCAATCCTCAGGCCAACCGCTATCGCATGCGCGGCGCTCATCAGCCCGCCACCGACGCTAGTTACAGTTCTGCGCCTAGCCATTGTTTCCGACCTTCGCATGTCGGACCCTTTGATAGACCTAATCTGAGTCCATCAATCACAGGGCCGGGAGATGTGCCGTCCACCGTCTGGGATACGGTTTTCAATAACCACCTTATCACTGGTGCCGATGGGCAGCAGGACTCGGCATCGCGACAAAAGCGCTTCTGGCCGTTGCGCGGTTTTCATCCGCGGGATCGCTGTCGTCAGGTGGTGTTCTGGTCGGTGCCGTGGAAGGAATACGAAGACGCAGAACAGGTTCCCAGCGCGCCGGTGGACAGTGAGCAACACGCGGCGAAGTATTGGGGTGGGGAGGGAAGTGACAATTCATGGGATGGTGGCAAGCGTAGCCATCATGACGCGGTTTTCGCCAGCCCAGGCAAAGACGACACATGGTGGGGCACGGTGGATCAGCTGTTCTACCATCCGGAGTTGGGCTTGATGTGGGATGATGCCGCGCGGTCGGGTGTCCTTGCGAGCTACAGAGCTGGCGACGACCGTTCATGGCATAGCATCCTGGGCGTCTTCGGTGCGGATCGCAATTTTAACGGCACCTACGATCGTGGCCCCATCAAGGCCGACAACACGGTTGAGGCGATCGAGGTGGCCCGATTCAACTTTTACGACCCCATCGTGCGGCTGAATGCGGAGAACTGATATGGCCATTCACTCCGAAGCGATACGTCGACGAAACGGTGGATTGCAGCACGAGGGCTTCACTCTGATCGAGTTGATGTTCGCTTTGGCTTTCGCTGCGGTCATCATCTTGGTCGCGGCTCAGGCCTTCCGGACGATCAGTACGACCGTCCAAGTGGTCACTGCAATGAACAACCAGAATCGGTTGTTGCGTTCGGGCTATTGGAGCCTGATCCAGCAGGCCGATTACTGGGACCTGGAAGCCAATCCAGAGGCGCCATGGTGCAAGGACTGGACCCGTCGGCGGCGAGGAGAATCGGCCGCCTCCTCCGTAGCGGCTTCGGCCGAACGGAAGTACCATTTTGCTCCTACCGTTTTCTCGGCCGACGGTCGTGATCTGGACTATCTTGAATCCGCCCGCCTTGATAGCGAGCTGAGCCTGCAGCCGACTCAGAATCCAGGGGCGTTCCTTGCCCATGATCCGCGGCAGTGGCATCGCAACCATCTTTGGGGCGCGGGGAATCTCCCGGGTTACTGGGCCGTGCGTAAGAATGCCGACGAAATTGGTCAGGCTGAGGTCCGTGCCAGAAACAACCCTTTCGGAGCGGATTCCGGGCCCAGCTGGTCGGGGCTCCCCCCCCGTTTGATGTGGGGTGACTATGGGTTGCATCAGGCGAGCGAGATGCGTCTGGCTGGCGAGGGCGACGTGAATGGAGATGGTGCATTCAACGGTTTTGACGAGTTGAATTACCGGTTCCGCCCGCTGGACTGGGACGGCAGCCTCGCCCGGGACAGCGACGGCGATGGTAATCCGATCAAGGACGACCTTGACAGCCTTGACGATGACATCGATGGCGATCGGATGGGGCGCAGAGACGCTCGCCCATGGGCAACGTCGGGCGCACTCGAGAATAATGCGTTCGTCAACGCCGGGCGTGATCCAGACGCGCCGCTGATGCTGATCGATGTGCTCAGCGCGCGCTCTCGGGCAATGCTTCAGTATTTCCAGAGGCTTCACTATCTGGGGACCTTTGCGTATCTTCCGCCGGGGACTCCCGTGTTGGCGTGTGATCAACGCGGTGACTTTTTCCGCGGCACCTCGCGTCCGTATGCGTCCGATAGTCGCCTTGCGAGCATCACTGCTGACGCAAACGATAATTGGAACGCCTTCTGTCCCCGAGGTGCGGATGCGGGATGGGATGGGTATCCAAACGAGGATAGCAAGAACGTGATGTGGCCATATTTGGTTGGTGGCGCTCGCGATTGGCAGTCGATTCTTGGTCCGAGCTACAAGGGCACCGACCACCGATCTGCGTTCGTGACCTTGCCGCAGAATGCCGAGGAAATGGTGGCATTTGGTGACACACTCGGCAACAGTAATTGGAGTGGACAAAACACGGACTACAAGTTCCACTATAGCCGCAGCCCCTTCGTGTGGCAGCCGGCTCCGTGCAATCGACAAACCCCCATGCAATTGCTGCTGCCGGACCATCCCGCCTTCCGCAGTGATACCTATCTTCTTCCCCAGGCGGTCAGCGACACCGTGTACCAGGCCGTCTACCTGAGCAAAGATGGCAGTCGGCTGGTGGAGAAATTGAAGATAGCAGGAGATGCGGCTCTGCAAGAGCAGTTGGAAGAAGAACTGCGCTCGGTTAACCTGGGCGCCCGCCCTGCGCATATGCCGGTATTGAAGATGCAATGGACACGCATGCAGGGTTTCGGTGGCGCAACGCTCGCTATCGGAACAGCGGAGGTCGCCGATCGTAATAGTGGCGTCCGTTTGCGCCTGCGCATGTCGCCATTTGGCGCCACGTACCGCGGCGCGCGGCAGCACTGGGCTCAGCAATGGTTGCGCAACGGGGGTGATTTGACGACCTTGGAAGACAGCGACGGCAATGGACCGGTGGGAGATATCTATGTGGAGTGACAGTGTCGGGCGCCCACAGTTACTGCACTCTCCCGGCCGGTCGGGTGTGGTACTGTTGATGGTGGTCGGGTTGGCATCGGCCATCCTGGTGATCATGACCGCCTTTCTCGCTCGAATACGCTCAGGGGCCGAGGCGACCCACCCGTTGTTGGCTGAAGCCCAGGCACGGGCAATGGCCCAGGCAGGCATGATGTACATCCAGGAGGCCTCGCGCCTGGGGTGGGGTGAGGAGGCCTACGGCTGGACCGATATCCGGGACGGTAGCCTGGGGCCACGGGGCCCCAGATCTTACGATAGCCAGGGTATTGTCGATCGTTCTGCCGGTACAAACAATGGAATGCCTCAGCCTTACTGGTATGATGGCGGTGACTATGCTGACGGATGGCCAGAGGACAGCGACCTTGGCGGCACACCCGGACTGCTGCCGGAGGCAGGTGGACTCGCGTGGCCGATGCCGGGTTCGGTGCTGCGGATCGATATGTACGCGTATCAGGTTCCGCCCTATGCGAAGCAGGAGCGGGCTACCTATAATGCCATTCATGCCTCCTTTAGCGATTGGCGGCATGACTGGCATGCATTCGTAACACCGTTGAAGAGCGGCAGCAGCGATAGTTTCGACTCAGTCAAGGGGGGGCATGATCGCTTCGACAGCCTCTGGCGTAAATGCGTATATGAATATGGCCATGGTGCGCTGCAGCCGCAGCCGCATTATGGATCTTGGGCGAGCGACGATGAAAACGAGGACGGTTTTTTTGGTTCCTTCGAGGCCGGTATGCGAGTCGGCGGTGCCGGTGGCGCCATGGCGCTTCGCGAAGACAGTCGTGACAAATCCTGGTTCCGTATCTATCGCGAGGTGCTTGCTGACCACGACGGACCATCGGGCCAGGCGCCGGTCGATCAGGTCGCCATCAGTGCCTGGAGTGGTAGTGCTCATGTCAACAAGAATTGGAGTGTTTTCGTGGTCAGCGCCGGCGCTGGTGGAACACGCGGCTACCGTGACTGGGCGGAGGTGGTGGCTAGCGGCGCACAGAGTGAATTCGGTAACAGCGAGGCCTTCTTCGACCAGCAACTGCGCAGGGAGCGGCGGGTGTGGTTCAGAGTGGAGTGGTCACCTCTGCAGGGCGGCGCTTTCTCGCCATCCCGCTTCGCTAAAGACGGATCGCCGGTGCTCTATGGTAAGGACGTCAATTACACCCCGGGTGCGTATCGTGCCAACGGTGCGACAATCGCGGAGACTGACGATCTGCGGCGAATGCTGCAGGCGAATCCGGTGGGTAATCTCAAATGGATCCAGCGTTTGCCGGGTCCTCCGGAACGCTGGTGAGAAGGGCGTAGCATGAAGACTCAAGCGCTAAGAGGCGGCCGTGCCGGCTTCACGCTCATCGAACTGCTCGTGGTTATCAGCATCATCATGGTGCTGGCGGGTCTTATCATCGGCATCGGCTGGCAAGTCGTGTCGAGGTCGAAGGAGAGGGTGGTCGGCCAACAGGTTGAGGAAATCGTCCGCGCACTGAACGCCTACTCTAAGCTGGAGCGTGGCGCGGCGGCTGCTTTGCAGGAGCACTGCCGCCTTGGCGGAGTCGTCAATTGGGCGCCCGGTGACGAGGTGATCGACATTGTTCGTTCTGATCAGAAACCGTCCTTCGACGGGTGGCGCAAGGCATTCAACATTGCGGCTTGGTGTCTCAAGGCGGCAGGGCCTGCATGCGAGTACGACCGTTACTATCCTCCGCCATATTCGGACGGCCACACGGGCTCGCGGATATACTACACCAGTGGGGCCGCGGCTGCAGGAGAAATCGCTAGCGCTGATGGTGGCTGGGCCCTGGGTGCTTGGGCCCCTCTGCGTGCGGACTTGCTCGGCGGACACCGGCATCTACTGGAGGCTGTTCCGCCGTCGCGGGGGCCGATTCCGCGTGATTGGTACGAGAACGTGTGGCCCAAATGGTGGCCGTTGACCAATTGGGACCAGGATGATCCTCCTACCGTCACCTATGCTGAAGACCCCGAGGCTGCGCCCGATGAACCCCTGCTGGCGACCACGGGAGTCTATCATCCGCCCGTGCTGCGTTTTCCCTGGGGCGATCCGGGTCTGCGCGCAGATGGGACGCGTGTCGATCCGGCTCTACCGGCGGATGAAGAGGTTGGCCAGTGGCCTCCAACGATGAAGAAAGGGAGTGATAGGGATCCCAAGGACGACCCGATCTGGAACGGCTGGGCGTGCTATGGCCACCAAACATACCATGACGCCGGCGAGGCGAATTTTCCGGTTGAGACCGCGACATGGCCGTTTCTCAGTCGCTCAGGGGGCTCGGAAAGCAAGGTCAATCTTAGCGGATGGTTTCATAAACCTGATGATGAGGTAGCGGAGCCGATCCGGTCGTTGTGGCGCGTTGACGGTAGCGGGATGGAGCTGCCCTATCCGAGCCGAGACGATATTGTGTACCGTTGGCGCAGCGAGTACAGCGATAGCACACCGGCCTCCCAGGATTTAACGGTGATCTACGATGACCTTGAATTTGGTGTGCGCCCCCAGCCTTTCGACATGGGGCTGATGAGCCCGATCCGCACGATTCAGCTGCTACAGGCGGCCGGGATAGTGCCGCCGGGGCCGGAGGGGCGAGCGGCCTATCGTAGCGACCGAGATCCCGGCAAGCCCTGGAACGATCCGTGGGGGGGGCCATTGGTGGTCGCCTATGCACTGTGGCTGCCGGAGCGTTGGGAACGGGATACGAAAGGTGAAGAAGCCAACTACAAGGTTACCCGTCAGCGCCATCTCCTGCTCCAGGCCTGCCGCAGGGAATACGGGCATTCACGCAGCTTGTATCTGGTCGTGGGCTGTCCGGGTCCGAAGCTCGATGATGATGTCCGTAGCGTGTGGAGCGGCGGAGCATGGAGTGCCGGCGATGACGCGAAGGTCTTGCGGATGCTGTGGCGGCAGATCCGTCGCGTGTGCAAGGCCCACGAGTGGGACGAGGACTTGATGGCCGGCGAGAAGGAGGACCTGCGCAAGGAGTGGGATCCGATGCGCAAGGTCGAGGAGAACGGCTTCACCTGCATGGTGAGCACGGTGATGGAGATCCACTGATGCGTGGGATCAGCGGAGTCGTGATGATCGTCTGCGCCGCGGCGGTGTTCGTCGGCGGCTGTCAGGAGGCCGAGGTGCAGGCGGAGGTCGACCGGACCGCTGCGGTGCAGAGTCATCGGATCGAGGTCTATCGCCAGTTGCGCTCGCTGCCCCTGGCCGGGAACGCCGATGGTGAGTTGGCCGACGCGCAGCCGGAGAGCGGCTCGCTGCCCGAGGAGGTGGTCGTCGCGGTCGACGGTGAGCAGCGCCGGGTGCTGCGTGAGCGGGAGCCGGTCATCGGCACGGCCGATGTTGTCGGCTATATCTGGGGTCACGATGGCGACTTGTTCTTCGAGCTGGCTCCGGAGCTCGCGACCCGGATGACGCGCGCCCCGGAGGTGTTCGACTATCTGCTCTACATCGACGACCGGTTCGTCGCCGCGGGCGCGACCGCCCGCTTGCCGGAGGACCGGCAGTGGCTGGTGGTGCCGCCGCACGGCGTGACGGCAGAACAGCTGCGGGAGTGGTTCCCGCCCGGACCGGACGACCCGATGATCAAGGCGGGAGGTGCGTGATGCGATCTGCGCGGAGCGGTTTCACCCTCATCGAACTGCTGGTGGTCATCAGCGTCATCGGCATCCTCGTCGGCCTGCTGTTCCCGGTGCTCGGCGCGCTGAATCGCGGCAAGCGCGAAGCGGTGAGCAAGCATCGCATGAACGAGCTCTCGAAGGCGGTCACCGATTACATCAACGACTGGCGCAGCCTGGGCGACAAGCCCGACAGCAGCGATTTCGCCGCGGCGCCGGTCTTCTTCCTCCATCGTCAGCCTTCGTTCAACAACCGCGACCCGTACTTGACACCGAAGGTCGATGCGGTGAAGGCCGGTGATCCGCCCGGGAAGGTGGAGTCGGTCTTCGATGGCGAGCATTACTGCGATGGCTACGACAACCCGTTCATCATCGAGGTTGAAAATGGTACCGCCCACGATCGTACCTATGTCAAGTCGGTGGTCATCCGCTCGAACGGCGGCAATGCGAGCGATGCCAGCGACGACCTGGTGTTGAGCTACACCACCGGCCAGGAGGGCTGGGAATGGTTGCAGGAATGATCCCGCGCATGCTATTGCGAGAATTCACGAGAGGGGAACGAGCATGAGACGACGTGCGATCGGTTTGCTGGGAGCGGGCCTGCTCATCGCGGCCGCGACGCCGGCCTGGGCCG
>JBEPXK010000037.1:0-14246 GCA_041641915.1 Planctomycetota bacterium | reverse complement strand
GAGACCGAGGTCCGTTTCGCCGGGTCGGGCGCAGAGCCGGGCTGGAACGAGATCGTCGAGGCCCGTCGCAAGGCGGCCGCGCGTTATCGCGAAGCCCTGGGCCACGAATTCCGCCCTGGTCGGTAGCCCCCGTGTTGCCCACTGCCTGGCCAGGTGCCGGCGCTTGGGTCACACACCAGGGGTGGTGCCTGAGCGGTGCGATTGGCCGTTTCGTGAGCCCGGCTACACTCGCAATGCGAGGACGGTATGACCATAGACATGAACAAGCTTCTGGAGGTGTGCCTTCAGAAGGACTCGTCTGATATCCACCTGACCGTGGGGCGCGCGCCGTCGTTTCGGATCCATGGCGAGATCAAGAGCCTGAACACGCCACCGCTGACCGCCGAAGACACGGCCAACCTGATGAAACAGATCACCAGCGAGCGCGGTCAGCGCGAGCTGGCCGAAGACGGCTCGACCGACTTCGCGATCGGCTATTTCGACAAAGCTCGTTTCCGCGTCAACGTGTTCAAGCAGAAGGGCCACAACGCGATGGTCCTGCGTCTGATCCCCAGTCGCATCCTCACCTTCGACGAGATCGGGTTGCCGCCGCACCTCAAGGACCTGCTGATGCGTCCGCGCGGTCTGTTCCTGGTCACCGGGCCCACCGGCTCGGGCAAGACCACCACCCTGGCGACGATGCTCGACTTCATCAACCGCGAGGCCTCGCACCACATCGTCACCATCGAAGACCCGATCGAATATTACCATCACCACCAGAAATCGATCATCAACCAGCGCGAGCTGCATATCGACGTGCCGACCTTCGCCGAGGGCATCCGCCGCGCGCTGCGTCAGGACCCGGACGTGATCCTGGTCGGTGAGATGCGCGACCTCGAGACCATCGGCGCGGCGATCTCTGCGGCCGAGACCGGCCACCTCGTGTTCGGGACGCTGCACACCACCGGGGCCGCGCGGACCGTCGACCGCATCATCGACGCCTTCCCGACCAACCAGCAGGAGATGATCCGCACCCAGCTCGCGGGCAACATCCTCGGCGTGCTCTCGCAGGCGCTGGTGCCCAAGGTCGGCGGCGGTCGGGTCGCGGCCTTCGAGATCATGCTGATGAACCCCGCGATCGCCAACATGATCCGCGAGAACAAGAGCTTCCGCATCCCCTCGACCATCCAGACCAGCGCCAACATGGGTATGTGCCTGCTCGACGACTGGCTGTTCGGGCTCTACCAGCAGGGAGTGATCACCTTCGAGCACATGATGCTCAAGGCCCAGGACACCGGCTACGTCCAACGCAAGGTCCAGGAGGCCGGCGGCCAGGCGGCGGCGGGCGGCCAGGCGGCGGGCTGATGAGGGCGACGCGCACCCGGACCAGAGCACCAGGGATATCCGATACGTGAATGTCGACACGAAGCAGCTGCTGAAGACCCTGTACAAGATGGAGGAGGTGGACCAGCCGACCGGGCAGGCCATCTACAATACCCATCGCAAACAGGGCGTGGATATCTATCAGGCCTGCCTCGACCACGGCGTGCGCGAGGACGCGGTCATCTACGCCATGGCTCAGCTCAAGGGCGTGGAGATGGTCCAGCTCGACGGCATGATCCTGCCCGAGCCGCTGCTGGCCAAGGTCGAGCCACACGTGGCCAACAGCTACGGCATCATCCCGGTGCAGATGGACGGCAACGCGTTGGTGGTCGCCACCGCCGATCCGGACAACGTCGAGGCGCTCGATGACCTGAAATTCATGCTCGGCGTCGAGCAGATCAAACCGGCGTTCACCAGCGCCGCGGCGATCGATCGCGCCCTGGAGCGTTATTACAAGGTGGTCGAGCAGGACGCCGAGATCAACGACATGCTCCACAACTACTCGGAGCAGTCGATCGACGACGCCGGCGGCAGCCTCGATGACTACGTGATTCCCGATGTCGAGGACCTGTCCGCGGCGGGCGATATCGGCGCGCAGGCCGAGTCGGCCGCGGTGCGCAAATTGCTCGATCTGATCCTGCTCACCGCGGTCAAGGCCCAGGCCTCGGACATCCACTTCGAGCCCTTCGAAGAGGAATTCCGCGTTCGCAACCGGATCGACGGCGTGCTCTACGAGATGCTGCCGGTGCCCAGGGCCCTCGCCCCCGCGCTGGTGGCACGGATCAAGGTCATGTCGCACCTCGACATCGCCGAGCGTCGGCTGCCGCAAGACGGCAAGATCGGCATCACCATCGGTGGGCGCAGCGTTGACCTGCGTGTCAGCTGTCTGCCGACCGTGTTCGGCGAATCGGTGGTGATCCGGATCCTCGACCGCAGCGTGGTCTCGCTCGACCTCGACAAGATCGGCATGCCCGACCGGTCGCTCGAATATTTCCGCGACATCATCCAGCGACCCAACGGCGTGGTCGTGGTCACCGGGCCCACCGGTTCGGGCAAGACCACCACGCTCTACGCGGCGCTCAATGAGGCCAACGACGAAGGTGTGAAGATCATCACCACCGAGGACCCGGTCGAATACGAGATCGACGGGGTGATCCAGGTCCAGGTCGAGGAGGAGATCGGCAAGACCTTCGCCAGCTGCCTGCGCTCGATCCTGCGCCAGGACCCGGACAAGATCCTCGTCGGTGAGGTGCGCGACCTGGAGACGGCCAAGATCGCGGTCGAGTCCTCGCTCACCGGCCACATCGTCTTCACCACCCTGCACACCAATGACGCGCCGACGGCGGTCACACGTCTGCTGGACATGGGCATCGAGCCCTTCCTCGTCGCGGCAACGATCGAGACGATCGTCGCTCAGCGCCTGGTACGTTCGATCTGCACCCAGTGCAAGGCGCCGTATCAGCCGAGCGAAGAGGAACTGCAGCTGCTGGGCCTGACCCGCGAGCAGACCGCCGGGCAGAATTTCTTCTACGGCAAGGGCTGCGACATCTGCAAGTCGACCGGGTACAAGGGCCGTACCGCGCTGTTCGAGATCATCGACGTCGACGATGGCCTGCGTGATCTGATCCTGCAGAAGGCATCGGCCAGCCAGCTGCGCACCGCGGCCCAGCGCTCGGGGATGGTGTCCCTGCGCGAAGCGGGCATCAACAAGATCTTCCAGGGCGTGACCACCATCGAAGAGGTGGTCAAGGAAACCCTGAACGTCAACGACTGAGCGCTCCGAGGTAGTCCATGCCGACCTTCCAATTCAAAGCGCACGATCGCAGCTCCAACAAGGAGGTCAGCGATCAGGTCGAGGCGGCCAACCAGGCCGACGCGATCAACCGCATCAAGGCCAAGGGGCTGCTGCCGATCGAGGTGCGCGAGTCGAAGGGGCGGATGAGCAAGGCCAAGCAGCCGGCCGGCGACAAGGCCAGGAAGAAGGGCCCGTCCCTATTCGGCGGTCGGGTCAAGTCGGCCCAGGTGACCGAGTTCACCCGCCAGCTCTCCACGTTGCAGGACGCCGGCTTGCCGATCGTCCAATCGCTGCAGATCCTTACCGACATGCAACGCCCCGGCACGCTCAAGAACGCGCTGCGTCAGGTCACCGAAGAGGTTCAGGGCGGCACCCAGCTCTCCGAGGCGCTGGCACATCATCCCAAGATCTGGGACAAGCTCTACACCAACCTGGTCAGCGCAGGTGAAGCCGCCGGTGCGCTCGAAGTCATCCTCCGCCGCCTGGCCGACTTCCGCGAGAAGGCGCTGCGGCTGAAGAAGAAGGTGATCGGCGCCCTGGTCTATCCGATCGCGGTGCTGACCATCGCCGTGGCCATCCTCACCTTCATCATGGTCTACATCGTGCCGAAGTTCGAACAGATCTTCGAGGATCTGGGCGTGCGTTTGCCGGCGATGACCGACTTCCTCATCGGCTTCAGCCGCTGGATGGCCAGCTACTGGTGGGTCATGCTGCTGGGCATCGTGTTCCTGATCGTCGGCACGACCCTCTTCCGTCGTACCGAGCTCGGCGGCGCGATCATCGACCGGGTGCTGTTGCGCGTTCCGGTGCTCGGCAACGTGATCAAAAAGAGCTCGGTCGCGCGGTTCACCCGCACCCTCGGCACCCTGATCACCTCCGGCGTCGGCTTCCTCGACGCGCTCGAGATCACCCGCGAAGCAACGCCGAACATTGTCGTACGCAACGCCATCTCCGACGTTCGCGACTCGGTCAAAGAGGGCGAGACGATCAACGAGCCCCTGGCCCGCAGCGGCGTGTTCAACGACATCGTGATCAACATGATCAAGGTGGGCGAGGAGACCGGCGAGCTCGACCGGATGCTGGTCAAGATCGCGGATACCTACGACGAGGAGGTCGACCAGGCGGTCGCCGCGATGATGGCGCTGATGGAACCGATCCTGATCGTGTTCATGGGCTTCGCGGTCGGCTTCATCGTCATCGCGCTGTTCCTGCCGCTGATCACCATCATCACCGAGCTGCAGTAGCACAAGGAAGCGCTGCCCCGCCGCGGCTCGCGCGCGTCCCGGCGGTGCTTGCTCCGCGCTTCGCTGCGCTCGCCCTTGCCGCCGGTTCAGGAACGGGCGCGGTCGGTCTCGATCAGTTCGAGCAGGGCGGCGGGGGCCGAAGCCAGGCTCAGATCGGCGCGGACGACGTTGCGGCCGCGGTACAGGCGGAGGCGATCGGGGCCGGCGCCGACCAGGCCGTAGTCGGCGTCGGCCATCTCGCCGGGACCGTTGACCACGCAGCCCATGACGCCGATGGTCAGGCCGGTGAGGTGGGCCGTGGCTGCCTTGATTGTTTCGGTCAGCGCGAGCAGATTGATCGTGGTCCGGCCGCAGGTGGGGCAGGAGACGATCCGCGCGCGGGTGATTCGCGCGCCGGTGGCCTGGAGCACGGCGAAGGCGGTCGGCCCCGGCTGCGGCACCGCAGGCAGCCAGATGGCGTCGCCCGCGCCGTCGAGCAGCAACGCCCCCAGGCGCGCGGCGCCGATCACCGGATCGGGGTCGGCGTCGTGCAACAACAGCGCGTGGCGCGTCGCGCCGGTGAGGATCGCGGCGCTCAGCGCGCGGTAGGCCTGGACCGGCGGGCAGGCGCCGGTATCGCCGAGGCCGATGAGTCGCGGGCGTGGCTCGGCGCGCACGGCGTCGCAGAGGGCGCGCAGGTCGTCGCGGTCGCGCAGGCCGGCGAGTTGGACCGGCGCCGTGGGGTCGAGCGGGGTGCCGGGAGCCAGGTGGACCGGTGCAATCCGGTCCGGGTCGAGATCGGCTTCCTTGTCCGGCGCGATGACCGCCGGTGGATGGCCGCTGCCCAGACCCACGCCGTTGAGCTCCAGCGGACCGCCACGGCGTTCGCCTGCCTGGGCCCAGGCAGCCCCGGCGCCGGTGTCGGCGTTGCCATCCGGCGCGGCGAGCAGCCCGGCCAGGGCCCGGGCCGGAGCGAGTTCGGCGCACGGCGGTTCGGTCAGGCTCACTCGCAGCGTGTCACCGATACCGTCGGCGATCAGCGCACCGATCCCGACCGCACCGATGACCCGGCCTTCGAGGCCGCTGCCGGCCTCGGTGACCCCGAGGTGGAGCGGGTAGGGGGTGCCGCGTGCCTCGAGCGCGGCGACCAGTTCGCGCACGGTGGCGACCATCACGCCGGGCAGGGAGGCCTTGATGCTGATCACCAGGTCGCGGTGGCCGGCCGACTCGGCGAATTCGCAATACTCGAGCGCCGCGGCGACCATCCCCGCCGGCGTGTTGCCGTGGCGCAGGGTCATGCGATCGCTCAGCGAGCCGTGGTTGACGCCGATACGCACCGCGCGGCCGCGTTCGGCTGCAGCGGCGAAGAAGGCCCTGGCGGTCGCGGCGGCGCGCTGACGGTCGGCGGCGAAGGCCGCGTCGTCGTAGGTGTTCCAGTCGGCGATGGGGCGGTCGGCGAAGTTGCCGGGGTTGATCCGGACCTTCTCGACGTGATCGAGCGCGGCGTAGGCGGCGCGGGGTTGGTAGTGGACATCGGCGCACAACGGCAATGCGCGGTGGCCTGCGGCGTCGAGCGCCCGGCGGAGTTCTCCGAGCGCCCGGGCCGCGGCCACGCTCGGCGCGGTCACCCGCACCAGGCCGCAGCCGGCCGCGGCGAGCTCGCGGCACTGCGCGAGTGTCGCCGGCAGATCGGTGGCCAGGGTGGTGGTCATGCTCTGGACCAGGGGGGGGAGATCGCCGCCGATCTGGCGCGGGCCGATGCGCACGGGTAGGGCCCGGCGGCGGCTGCGCTGCAGGGGGTTGCTCATCGGTCGTGATCGCGGTGCGAGCGTGAGTAGCGCTGGAGGAAGCGGCGCTCGGCTGCAGTCAGGCTGGGCAGGCCGTGTTCGGAGACCTTGGCCAGCAGGCGATCGAGGTCGGCATCTGCGCGCTGCTCGCTCTTGGCCTGGCGGCGTTCGCCGGCCGCTTGCAGCCGGCGGCGCAGGCGGCCCCAGCGGTGGCCGTAGCGGACGCTGACGAAGCCGATCCCCGCGCCGACCAGATGGATCAGGTGGGCGGTGTCGCTCTGGCCCGGCCCCAGGGCCATGAGCAGGTCGATTGAAATCAGGATCGTGACCAGTAGCCAGGCCGGCATGAACACGATGATGAACACCAGCCGGGCGCGGGGAGCGATGGTGGCGAAGGCGACCAGGATCGCATAGGCGGCGCCGCTGAAGCCGATGTAGGCCACATCGGTGACCATCACGTGCGCCAGGCCGCTGACGACGATGGTGCCCAGAACCAGGGTCAGGAAGCCGCGCGCGCCGAAATGCTGTTCGATGTTGTGGCCGAAGAAGCCGAGTACCAGCAGGTTCATCAACAGGTGGCCGGGCTGGACCTGGGTGAAACCGGCAGTGAGCAGACGCCAGAGCTGGAGGTCCAGCAGATGGTCGCGGCTGAGCATCAGCCACTCGGCCACCGTCGCGCCAGCGGTGTGCAGGGTGAACCAACTGGCGAGGAAAATGGCCAGATTGACGACGAACAAGCAGGTCACCACCGGGCTGAAATAGCCGCCGGTGGCGTACTCGAAGCGGAGCAGGAGTGAGCGCAGCTTGCGCATGGCCCCATGCTAAGCCGGGCCCGGGACGGCGGCAAGCCGGGCTCCGATCAGGCGTAAGCGTTGTCGAGTGTCGTATTTGCGCTGCGAGCCGGGTGTCGCGCGCGCCTACCCGGGTAGGTGCGCGCCACGCGCGGGGACAGCGGCGGCAGATGCGGCGTGGAGTCAATTCTAACCCACTAGCCGTGGGTTAGTCCCTGTCGGGCAAGAAGTTGCGTGCAGTTGGGGCAGGAAGTTTCCAGTTGCAAGCAGTAGGGCAAAGTTGCAACATGGCCCCAGCCGAGGTATCAGCACCGCCATGGACCTGCCCACCCTGCGCCTGTCGCCAAAGAATCAGGTGACCCTGTTGAAGGGGGCCCGTGCCTTGGTTCAGGCCGAGGAGGAGGGCTACGTCTGCGGGCGGATCCACACCATGCTCAAGCCGGGGACCGATCAGGCCTTCCGCGTGGTGGTGCTGATGTCGGAGTCGCAGCTGGAGGCGCTGGAGGACCGTTTGCGCGAGCAGTACGCCGGCGAGCCGGTGCGCGCGGAGGCGGCGATCGCCAGGCTCAACGGCAGCGTCCATCGGATGAACCTCGATGCCCAGCGGCGCATCGTGCTGCCGCAGCATTTCGTGAGCTACCTCGGCCTCGAGCGCGACGTGTTCATGTATAGCACCAACCGCTCGGTGATGGTCTGGAAGCCGGAGGACTACGCCGCCTACGTCGCGGAGGAACCGGAGGAGGACTCGGATGCGGCCTATCAGGCTCCACCGGTGCCAATGGTCTGACGCGGGGGCCGACGCTCCGGCAGCCTGTACGCGCGCAGCGGCGCGCTGCGGGTACGACGAAAGTCCGTCGATCCTGACGGCAAACAGAGCGAGGGGGCGGCGCCGGACGCCGGTCTCTGGAGGAGGACGATATGCGCGATCCCGATCTCGAACGGCTGTTGGAGGCGATGGACGCCGCGGTTGGCCGGAGCGATGGCCCCGCCCGCGACGTCGATGTCGGCAGCGAACTCGAACTGGCCGAGCTGCGCCTGCGCTGCATCGACCGGCGGCTGAACGGGGCGGTGAGTGCCAGCCCCTACCTGCGCTATCTGCGCAGCAGCATCCGGCGGATGCGGCCGGAGCCGCTCGCAGCCAGCGCCTGAATACGGAAGGACACACAGTGAGGGTGGTCACCGGGGGGGCCAGCCGGAGAGCCGCGGAGCGGCGGCATGAGCCCGTCCTGCTGGATGAAGTTGTGGAACATCTGGCGGTAGGCCCGGGGGTGCAGTGTGTGGACTGCACCCTCGGGCTGGGTGGTCACGCCGCGGCATTGTTGCGCACGGGGGCGACGGTCCTGGGAATCGACCGCGATCCCCAGGCCCGCTCGCTGGCGAGCGGACGGCTGGCCTCCTTTGGTGATCGTTTCTCACTGTTTTCTCGCCCCGCCGGCTTTGCCGCGGCCAGCGCCGAGCTGGTCGACAGCGGCGAGCACTTCGACGCTGTGCTCGCCGACCTGGGCGTTTCCAGCCTGCAGCTCGATCTGGCCGAGCGCGGTTTCGGCATGCGTTCCGACGCGCCGCTGGACATGCGCATGGGCGCGGACAGCCCGCAGACGGCGCTGGAGCTGATCGACCGGCTCGAGGTCGAGGAGCTGGCGGGGATCATCTGGCGCTACGGCGAGGAGCGCGCCAGCCGGCGGGTGGCGCGTGCGCTCAAACGCGCACGGCAGCATGGGGCCCGCAGCGGGCGCGAGCTGGCCGATGCCGTGGCCGCCGCGGTGCCCGGCCGCCATCCGCGCCACCCGGCACAGCGGACCTTCCAGGCGCTGCGCATCGCCACCAACGACGAGCTCGGCGAGCTCAAGTGTCTGCTGCGGCTGCTGCCCGAACTGCTGCGGCCCGGTGGTCGGGCCGCGATCATCAGTTTCCACAGTCTCGAGGATCGCCTGGTCAAGCAGGCCTTCCGTTACCATCACGCCGACGGCCGGCTCGCGGCGATCAGCCGCAAGGTTGTCACCCCCGGCCCAGCCGAGCTCGCGCGCAATCGTCGCGCCGCCTCGGCCAAGCTGCGCTGGGCGGTTCGTTGAGAAGGATCCCACCGATGCGCAATCCGCTGACCTGGAATCGGCTCCACGTGCTCGTCTTCGCCAGCTGGCTGGCGTTCTGCGTGAGCATTGGCATCGACGTGGCCACGGCGGGGGCCGAATCGGCCCACCTCGACAAACGCCGCGGCGGCGATCTCGAACGGCGCACCGAGCTCGAGCAGCAGCGCTACAACCTGCTCAAGGAGGTCGACGACCTGGCCCAGCGCCAGCGTATCGTCGCCGCCCTGGCGCGTCTGCGTATCCCGCTGCGCATCGAGCCGGCGCTGGCGGTCAACCATGACCGGGACTACGCAGAGGGCGGCAGTACGCGATGAATGCTCCGCTGGTGCCGGCACCGCGCCAACACTGGCGCATGGGGATCACGATCGCGGCCTTCGGGCTGCTGTTCGTGGTGCTCGTGCAGCGCCTGCATCATCTTCAGGTCAATCGCGCGGGCGCCTTCCGGGCCCGCGCCCAGGCCACCGGTCGCGCCAGCCTGCAGATTCCTGCGGCCCGCGGCAGCATTCTCGATCGTCGGGGGCGCTCCCTGGTCTCGTCGGCTGCGCGCTGGAACCTCTTCGCCGACCCGAGCTACATGCAGGACAAGCTCGGCGCGACGGTCCATCTGAGCCGGATCCTGGAGTTGCCGCGCGCGACCCTGCGCGCCTGGTTCGAGTCAGGCCGCAACGGGCGGTTGATCGCGCGCAACATCGACGATGTCCAGGCGGAGGCGATCCGCGAGCTGGGCATCGACCACATCTATCTCCGCCGCTGCTACCAACGGATCTACCCCCACGGTCGGCTCGCGGCGCAGGTGCTCGGTTTCGTGTCCGACGAGGGGCACGGCGGTGGTGGGGTCGAGCTGACCTGTGACACGGCGCTCGCCGGCACGCCGGGCGAGGTGCCGGTCAAACGCGACGCGGTCGGTCGGCCGATGATCGACGCCCAGGCGCGCGCGACCCCGGCGCGTCCCGGCTGCCACGTCCAGCTGACCATCGACGTCGCGATCCAACGCCAGCTCGAGCGGCGGCTCCTTGCGGCGCTCGAGCACCATCAGGCGGCGGGGGCCCACGGCATCGTGGTCGCTCCGACCACCGGTGAGGTCCTGGCCATGGCCTCGCTGCCTTCCTTCGATCCGGCCGACTTCGCGGCCGACTACGCGGAGAATCGCTCGTATTTCCAGAACGGATGCCTCCAATTCGTCTACGAATGCGGCTCGACCATCAAGCCGCTGGTCGCCGGCGCGGTGGTCAGCGATGGTCTGGTCGACTGGAACACGATGGTCGACTGCGAGAATGGCCGGTGGTTGGCCCGGGTCGGGCGCCATCGCCGTCTGGTCAGTGACAGCCACGGCTACCACCGACTGAGCGTCGCGCAGGGGGTGGCCAAGTCGGTCAACGTGTTGATGAGCAAGATCACCCTGCGCATGCCGGTGCAGCGCCTGCGCGATTGGATCCTGCGCTTCGGTTTCGGCACGCAAACCGGGATCGCCCTGCCGGGCGAAGACGCCGGTATGCTCACCCCGGCCGATGCCTGGACCCGTAGCGGCACCCTGCTTTCGGTCTGCAAGGGCTACGAGATCGGTGTGACCCCACTGCAGATGGCGATGGCCCACGCCGCGGTGGCCAACGGCGGGGTCATGCGCGCGCCGCGTATCGTCCGCCGGATCTACGCTATCGATCCGGAGAACGGCGCGCGCATCGACCGCCCGGTGCCGGCGCTTGCGCCGCCGCGCCGGATCTTCGAGCCGGCGGAGGCCGCCGCGATCCGCACGGCGATGAACATGACCATGACCGAGGGCACCGGTCGACGGGTCCAGCTCGATGGCTACAGCTCGGCCGGCAAGACCGGGACGACCGAGAAACTGGTCGACGGGCGCTATCGCAGCGATCGGCATATTGCCAGTTTCGTCTGCTGGGCGCCGGCCGCTCCCGGGATCGATCCGGCCCTGCTGTGCCTGGTGGTGGTCGACGACCCCCGCGCCAACGGTCATTACGGCGGCCAGGTCGCCGCCCCGGTGGTCCACGACGTGTTGGCGTCCGCGCTCGATTACGCTCAGGTACCGCCGGATCTGCCAGTCGGAGACAACTGACATGGACCTCGCCACCGCCAGCACCCGCCTCGCCGCGACCCGGATCGGACCGGTGCGCGGCGAGCGCATGTTGCGCCCGGTGCAGGACAGCCGCGTCGTCGCGCCGGGTGACACCTTCTTCGCCTGCCACCCCGATCCGGCCCAGCGCTCGGCGCACGTTGCTGCCGCCCGCGAGCGCGGCGCGGCGGCGGTGGTTTTGGAACCGGAGGATCACGCGCTCGCCGGCCCCGCGTGCGGCGCGCTGATCGTGCCGGCGGTGCGGGCGGCCTACGCCCAGGCCAGCGTCTGGTGCCACGGTCTCGACCGGCGCTGCCCGCCGCTGGTCGCGGTCACCGGTACCGACGGCAAGACCAGCACGGTGTGGTGCGCCTGGCATGCCCTCGGTGCGGGGGCGGCGCGGATCGGCACCCTCGGTCTGCACGACGGCGCCGCGCAGCTGGATTGCGCCAACACCACCCCGGGCCCAGACTGCCTGCATCCCTTCCTCGCCCGGCTCGATCCGGCCACGGTCCCCGGCGTGGCGCTCGAGGCCTCGAGCATCGGCCTCGCGCAGGGCCGGCTCTCCGGCCTGCGGTGCGCCGCGGTGGTCCATACCGGCCTCGGCCACGATCACCTCGACTACCATCACGACCTGGTCGCCTACGCCGCGGCCAAGCTGGTCCTGCTCGATCACGCCGCACCCGGCGCCCTGGCGCTGTACAACGCCGACGATCCCGCCTGCAGCGCCTTCGCGCGCAGCGCCCGCGATCGCGGGTTGCGCCTTTGCGCGTTGGGGATGCAGCAGGGAGCGAGCCGGATCGAAGCGGCCGATGGGGGATGGCACCTGCTCCATGCCGGTGAACGATATCGTCTTGGCACCCCGGCGCCGGGCGGGTTCAACGCCTGGAACGCCGCGGCCGGGGCGTTGGTCGCCGCCGCCGCGACCGGGGAGCCGTTGCCAACCGTCTGCGCCCGCCTGCGCGAGGTGCCGCCCGTCCCCGGTCGGCTCGAACTGATCCGTAGCGATCCGCTCACCTATGTCGACTACGCCCACACCCCCGATGCCATCCGCCGGGTGATCGCGGTGCTGCGCGAAGCGCACCCCGAGCGCCGCCTGGTCTGCGTCTTCGGTTGCGGCGGCGATCGCGATCGGGCCAAGCGCGGGCCGATGGGCGACGCCGCGCTCAGCGCCGATCGCGCGGTGCTGACCACCGACAACGCCCGCGGGGAGGACCCAGTCGCGATCGCCGCCGAGGTCGCCGCGCGCATCGACCCGCGGGTGCGCGTGGCCTGCGAGCCGCCGTGGCCCGCAGCCGCCCTGGCGGTGGTGCTCGACCGGGCGGATGCGATCCGCCTCGCCCGGCGCATCGCCGGTGCCGCCGGGGTGGTAGTGGTCTGCGGTAAAGGGCACGAGACCTGGCAGGAGATCGGCGACCGGCGCCTGCACTGGGACGACCGCCGGTTCATTCGCGACCTCGAGTCCACGGAGCCGATCCATGGCTGAACCCGGCGCCTCCTTCATGCTCGATGCCGCCACCGCCGAGGAGCTGACCGGCGGGCGGTGGATCGGCTCGCGCGGCGAGCTGGTGCTCCACGGTCTGGCGATCGACAGTCGTCAGGTGATGCCCGGCTGCATCTTCGCCTGCTTCACCGGGCAACACGTCGACGGCCACGACTACGCCGACACGGCCGTGGGCGACGGCGCGGCGCTGATCCTCGCCGCGCGCGAGGTCGAGGTGCCGGTGCCGGTGCTGGTGGTCGCGGACGTGACCGCGGCGCTCGGCGCGCTGGCCGCCGCTTTCCGCGATCACTACAGCGATGCGGTGTGGATCGCGATCACCGGTTCGAATGGCAAGACGACGGTCAAGGAGCTCGCTGCCGCCGCCTGCGGTGCCAGCGATCGGGTCTGGTGCACGCCGGGCAACCGCAACAACGCCATCGGGGTGCCGCTGACGGTGCTCAACACGCCGGCCGGTGTCCGCTACGTCATCGTCGAACTCGGCGCGTCGGCGCCGGGCGAGATCGATACGCTCGCGCGCATCGTGCGACCGGATGTCGGCGTGATCACCAACATTGGCCCGGCCCATCTCGCGGGCATGGGCGGGCTCGAGGGCGTGACCCGGACCAAGTGCGAGCTCTTCGGCCGGGTCGCGCCGCACGGCCGGGTACTGTTCTGCCGCCACGGGCTCGATGCGGTCTGTGCCGAGTACGACCAGCGGGCCGACGACCTGCTCGCGATCGTGCGTGCCGCTGCCGGTTCGCGCCAGCTGACCATCGTCGGCGATCCCGGGTGTCCGATCGCCGGCGAGGCGCGCGAGGCGGGGCTGGTGCTGCGCACGGTCGTCGGCGAGGTCTCGCTGCAGCTGATGGGCACGCACAACCTCGCCAACGCGAGCCTGGCCTGGCATCTCGCCGTCGCTGCCGGGGCCGATGCCCAGCGGGCGCTCGGCGGGCTGGCTGCGGTCGGCCCCTCGAACGGCCGGCTGCAGCAATGCCATCTCGGCGAGCACCTGCTGCTCGACGACTCCTACAACGCCAACCCCGGTAGTATGGAGGCGGGCCTGCGGGTGCTCTCGCAGCGGCCGGGCGCGCGTCTGGCGGTGCTCGGGGCGATGGCCGAACTCGGTCAGGAGAGCGCGCAGCTGCATCGCCGGGTCGGCGCCGAGGCGGCGCGTCTCGGTCTGCCGCTGCTGACCGTCGGCCGCACCGCCGCGGCTATCGGTACCGGCTACACCGCGGCCGGCGGGCGCGACCACTGCCACGTCCGCGATGCCGACGAGGCGGTTGCGGTCCTGCGCGAACGTCTGCGCGTCGGCCCGACCAGCGTGCTGGTCAAGGCCAGCCGCTCGGCCGGCCTCGACCGCATTCCCGCAGCCCTGATGGAGGCGCTCGGCCACGGCTCGGCGCGCGGTGAGGGGGATGGTGGGTGCTGAATCTGCTGGTGGAGCTCGCAGCCCGGCTCGGGATCGGCGGGATCGGTGGTTTCGGAACCTCCTTCCGTGCGGCCGGGGCCGCGGTTACCGCTTTCGTGTTGATGATGGTGCTGATGCCGCGCCTGATCGCCTGGCTGCGCCGCAAGCGCTTCGGCGAGAAGGGGGCCAAGGGCGACGGCGCGATCGTGGTCGATTCGATGCGGCGGGCCAAGGCC
>JBEPXK010000036.1:0-14342 GCA_041641915.1 Planctomycetota bacterium | reverse complement strand
GCCGCGTTTTCTGCGTCCCTCCGGGCCCGGCTTCCTCGCTGTCGCTCGTCGCGCTCCACCGGCCGCCGGCCCCACCGGGGCCGGCTATCGCTGCGCGATACCGGCTCCGCCCTCCGGCCCATTTTCGGTGGAAAACAGGGCTCTGTCGGCCGATGGGGGCCAGCCCGGCCCCCATGCCCCCCTCGGCGGCGCGCTGACGCGCGCGAGGCTGGGATCGGTTTGATAGCCTTTCCTGGAGCTCTGGGGGGCTTGTCAGAGAGGCGAAGCTCCTGATGAAAGCGCGCAAAGGCGGGCCGGAACTCTGCGCTACGACCTTTGGGTGGTGGGCGCAGGCGCAGTGTGCTCGGCGTGCATCGATGCCTCGCCGCTGGGATCGGGTCGTCGTTCGCCGCGGTGGCGGACGGCTTGTGCCAAGCGTGCCAACAGTTCGCCGGTGGTGGCGATATCGATGCAGGGGTCGGTGATGCTGCGGCCGTAGACCAGTGGCGTGTGTGCCGGGTCCTGGTGGCCCGCTGCGATGTTGCTCTCGATCATCACTCCGCTGGGGGCGGCGTCATCGGCGGTGATGCGCGCGCACAGCGCACGGACGAGGCGAGCCTGACGCGCGGGATCCTTCGCCGCATTGGCGTGGCTGCAGTCGATCATCAGCCCCGCCCGCAGTCCGGCGGCGCGCGACGCGGCGGTCGCGGCGCGGACCGCGGCCGGTTCGTGGTTGGGCCCGAGGCGACCCCCGCGCAGAACAAGATGCACAGCGGGGTTGCCCGGCGTGCGCCGTATCGCCGGGCGACCGTCCGCCCCGGGAGCGAGTACGGTGTGCGAGCGCATGGCGGTGAGGGCGGCGTCGATAGCGGTATCCAGGTTGCCGTCGGTGCCGTTCTTGAGCCCCACCGGCAGCGGCAGGTCGGAGGCAAGGCAGCGATGGGGTTGGCTCTCGACGGTGCGTGCGCCGATCGCGGCCCAGCTGAGTCCATCGCAGAGGTAGGGGGCGATCAAGGGGTCGAGCAGCTCGCTCGCCGCGGCCAGGCCGCGCGCGGCGACGCCGGTGAGCACCTGGCGGGCCAGGCGCAGGCCGGTGGCGATGTCGCAGCTGCCGTCGCGGTGCGGATCATTGATCAGCCCCTTCCAGCCGATCCGGGTGCGGGGTTTCTCGAAGTAGGTTCGCATGATCACCAGCAGTTCCCGGCGGTGATCGCGGGCCAGGGCCGCGAGCCGGTCGGCGTAATCGAGTGCGGCGTCGGGATCGTGGATCGAACACGGGCCGACGACCACCAACAGGCGAGGGTCGTGTCCGGCCAGGATCGAGCGTACCGCTGCCCGGCTGCGCGCGATCAGCGCCGCGGCGGCCGGATCCAGTGGGTAGGCGCGTTGCAGCGCGGCAGGCGCAGGCAGCGGGCCGGGGACGAGCGCGGCGCAGACGGCGGATGACGAGGACATGGAAGGCTCCAGAAAGCGAAGAACCCCTGGTCGGGTGGCGACCAGGGGTTCGAGATCAGCGGGTGTGCGCTTGACGCGTTACACGGGCTCCTCCTGGCGCCATCGATAGCGGGCGGGATACCAGAATCGCACCAGATAGGAGATGGCGGGCGAGCGCATGATGCTCTCATGTTCCGGTAGCAGCGACCGCGAGCAAGCCCCGAGTGGCGGAGCTGCGGCACGCTGGGTGAGCCGCGTGGATCAGGCCGAGCGGCCCATGTGGGTACGCAGGTGGTCGAGCACGCCGCTGGAGACGCAGCGTGCGGCCTGACCGAGCGCGTGATAGATCGCTACCGCCGGAGAGCGGCCATGGCCGATGACGGTGACCCCGTCGACCCCGAGCAGGAGGCAGCCGCCGACCAGGCTCCAGTGGGTCCGTCGCCGGACGCGTTCGAACGCCGGCTTCATCAGCAGGCCGCCGAGCTTCGTGCGCAGCTGGGCTTCGGCCTCTTCGCGGATGATGCGACGGATGACCGTCGACAGGCCTTCGGCTGCCTTGAGAACCACGTTGCCGGTGAAGCCGTCGCAGACGACCACGTCGGCAACGCCGTTGAAGATGTCGTTGCCCTCGACGTTGCCGATGAGATTGACGTCGGTCTGGCGCAGCAGTTCGGTCGTCTGGTTGATCAGGTCGTCGCCCTTGCCCTCTTCCTGGCCGATGCTCAGCAGGCCGACGGTAGGTCGTTGCTCGTCGAGATAGTAGCGCAGGAGCACGCTGGCCATCTGGCCAAACTGCGCCAGGTGCTCGGGCTTGCCGACGTTGTTGGCTCCGGTGTCGATGACCCAGGCGTGACGACCGGGAGTGAGGGTCGGCAGCGGGGTGAGGATGCCCGCACGTTTGACGCCCTTGATCCGGCGCAGGTGGAGCTGGGCCGCGGCGACGCTGCACGCGGTGTTGCCGCAGAGGACCATCGCATCGGCCGCGCCGTCCTTGACCAGGCGGGCGCAGCGATTGATGCTGTCCTCGGGCTTCTCGCGCAGGGCGGAGAACTTCTCCGCCATCGCGATCACCTGCGGCGCGTGTTCGATCTGGAGGTTGGCTGCCGGCTTACGGCCCTGGCGCTTGAAAACCGCCTCGATCTGCTCGCGCTGACCGACGAGGATCACCTCGTGGTCGGGATGCGCCGTGGCGTAATCGATGGCCCCGAGAACGGTCGCTGCAGGGGCGTGGTCGCCGCCCATCGCGTCGAGCGCGATGCGCATGGCCGGACTCAGGCCTCGCCTGCTTCGCTGTCCTCTTCTTCGGCGAAGAGCACCTGCTTGCCGCGGTAGAAGCCGGTGTTGAGATCGACATGGTGCGGGCGATGCACGCTCTTGGTCAGCTTGTCGATGGACAGCCCCGGCGAACGCAGCGCCAGATGGCTGCGGCGCTTGTCGCGGCGGGCCTTGGTGTGGCGCTTCTTCGGTTCAGCCATCAGAAAACCTTCCTTACCCCGGGAGACGATGGGCGCGGCCAGCTGGATGCATGCATGGCGGCGCCTGCAGGGGCGCGACAAGCTAGGGCGGTGGCCGATGAAGTCAAGCGCCGCGGGAGCGAGTGGGTCGCGCTGGTCCGGGGCCGCGCGGCGCCATGATCGCCGCCATGAACGACGATCGATACAGTCGCCAGTCCCGCTTCGCGC
Organism: Planctomycetota bacterium; assembly: GCA_041641915.1. Taxonomy (GTDB): domain Bacteria; phylum Planctomycetota; class UBA11346; order UBA11346; family UBA11346; genus SLQH01. The sequence goes on along the minus strand of JBEPXK010000036.1, from coordinate 11,247 downwards.
CCATCGGCGAGCGCGGCCAGGTGGCGATTGCCAGCGGACGGGCCTTGCTGATTGGCAGCGGCGCGCTGGGCACGACCATCGCCGACATGGCGGTGCGCGCCGGTCTGGGCTTCCTGCGCCTGGTGGACCACGACCGTGTGGCCTGGTCCAACCTGCCGCGGCAGAGCCTGTTCACCGAAGCCGCCGCCGCTGCCGGGGAGCCCAAGGTGGCGGCGGCGGCGCGCGCGCTGCACGCGATCGATGCCCGCTGTGAGCTCGATGCCCGGTTTTGCCGCGCCGATGCCGGGAACATCGCGGCGCTGTGCGATGGGGTCGATCTGGTTTTCGACGGCAGTGACAATTTCGAAACTCGTCACCTGGTCAACGCCGCCTGCTGCCGGCTGGGGCTGCCCTATTTCTACGGCGGCGTGGTCGCCGCCTACGGTTGCGCGATGCCGGTGCTGCCCGGTCGCTCGCCGTGTCTGGCCTGCCTGCAGGCCGAGCTGCCCGCACCGGGCGATCAGCCGACCTGCCACACCGCGGGCGTCATCGCGCCGGCGGTGCATCTGGTCGCGGCCTGGGAGGTCACCGACGCGCTCAAGCTGCTGACCGGTGGGCCCACTGCGGTGCCGTTGCATTTCCGCAGCGCCGATCTGTGGGCCGACGACTACCGCGTCGTCGACGTGGCGCGCTGGCGCGATCCGGATTGTCTCAGCTGCGGTACCAGTTGTTGCGCGCGATGAGCGCGGCCACGGCGGCGGGCACCAGTCCGTCGACCGGTTCCCCGCGCGCGAGGCGGTCACGGATTTCGGTCGAGCTGATCGCCGGCAGGCTGCGTTCCGGTTCGGCGTCGAAGCCGGCACGGGGCACGGGGATGATGTCGATCATCTGTGTCAATTCGTCGCCGCGGTGCCAATTGGGCAGGTCGTCGCGGGTGTCGCTGCCGCCGACGAGGTGCCAGTGGGTGTTTGGGTGGGCCGCGTCGAGCGCACGGACCAGATCGTAGGTCTTGCCGGCCGGATTGCGGCGTTCGTCGTCACACAGTTCGGCGAAGCCGAGCGGGGCGAAGGCGGCCTGACACAGCGCCCAGCGGGTCGCCCAGGGGCGGAGGTCGCGTTTGGTGTCGTAGGGGTGCTGCGCCACCGGCAGGATCCACACCGCGTCGACGCCGCTGATCGCGTAGGCCCAGGTCGCACACAGGACATGGCCGAGGTGCGGGGGGTCGAAGGCGCCGCCGAACAGCGCGATGCGGCGGGCGGGCTCAGCCATCCCTGTGCCCGCGGGCGGTTGGCGGCCGGGGCGGCGGCGCGGGCCGGAGCGCGCGGGGGCCGGGCAGGATCAGCTCTCCCCGCCGCCGAGCACGGCCATGAAGGCGCTCTGGGGCACCTCCACGTTGCCGACCATCTTCATCCGCTTCTTGCCCTTCTTCTGTTTCTCGAGCAGCTTGCGCTTGCGGCTGATGTCGCCGCCGTAGCACTTGGCGGTCACGTCTTTGCGCATGCCCTTGATCGTCTCGCGCGCGATCACCCGGCGACCGACCGCCGCCTGCAGTGCGACCTCGAACAGGTGGCGCGGGATCTCCTCGCGCAGGCGCTTGAGGATCGAACGGCCGCGCTGTTCGGCCACGCTGCGGTGGCAGATGAAGGCCAGGGCCGGGCAGGGGTTGTGGTGAACGAGGATGTCGACTTTGACCAGATCGCTCTCGCGGAAGCCGATCACGTCGTAATCCATGGTGCCGTAGCCCGAAGTCGCGGTCTTGAGCTTGTCGAACAGGTCGTAGACCACCTCGGCCAGCGGCATGTGGTAGACCAGCACGCAGCGATCGCGGCCGAGGTACTCCTGGCGCTTGAAGTCGCCGCGTCGTTCGGCCGTGAGTTGCATCACCGGCCCCACGTGGCTCGACGGGACCATGAAGTTGATCTCGACGAAGGGCTCCTCGATGGCGAGGTAGCCTTCTTCGGGCACCTCGCCGGGGGTGGTGATGTCGATGGTCGATTCGTCGTTGCGATGGATGCGGTAGGTGACGTTGGGCGCGGTCTGGACCATGTCGAGGTCGAACTCGCGCTCCAGGCGTTCCTGGCAGATCTCCATGTGCAGCATGCCGAGGAATCCGCAGCGGAAGCCGTTGCCCAACGCGCCGCCGGATTCGGGTTCGAACACGAAGCTCGAATCGTTGATGGTCAGCTTCTCCACCGCTTCGCGCAACTGGTCGTACTGCGTCTCGCCGGAGGGGTACATGCCGCAGAAGACCATCGGCCGGATCTCGCGGAAACCGGGCAGGGCCGCGCCGCGTTGCTTGTCGTGGGTGATGGTGTCGCCGACCTTGACGTCGTGCAGGCTCTTGATTGCCGCGGTGAGGTAGCCGACCTCGCCGGCGGCCAGTCCGTCGGCCTCGGCGCGCATCGCCGGTGCCATGCGCCCGACCTCGGTGATCTCGTAGCTCTTCTGGCTGCGCAGCAGGCGGATCACGTCGCCGCGCTTCATCCGGCCGTTGACGACGCGGAAGTAGATGATGATGCCGCGGTATTCGTCGTAGACGGCGTCGAAGATCAGCGCCTGCAGGGGGTCGCCGGGGTCGCCGCCCGGCGGCTTGATGTGCGTGACCAGCGCGCGCAAAACCGCGTCGACGCCGGTGCCGTGCTTGGCGCTGACCGGCAGACAATCGGCGGCGTCGAGACCGAGACTCTCCTCGACCTCCTCGGCGACCGCCTCGGGTCGGGCGGCGGGCAGATCGATCTTGTTGATCACCGGCACCACGTCGAGGTCGCGGTCGATCGCGAGCAGGTAGTTGGCCATGGTCTGCGCTTCGACACCCTGGGCGGCGTCGATCAGCAGCAGCGCGCCCTCGCAGGACTGCAGGCTGCGTGCAACCTCGTAGGTGAAGTCGACATGGCCCGGGGTGTCGATCAGGTTGAGCTGGTAGACCTGGCCGTCGTCGGCGGTGTAGGGCAGGGTTACCGCCCGCGCCTTGATCGTGATTCCGCGCTCGCGCTCGAGGTCCATGTCGTCGAGCAGCTGGTCGTGGAATTCGCGTTCGCTGACCACACCGGTGGCCTGGAGCAGCCGGTCGGCCAGCGTGCTCTTGCCGTGGTCGATGTGGGCGATGATGCAGAAGTTACGGATGCGTTCGAGGGGATAGGGCATAGAGGGTCCCGCCTGGCGGGTGCGCGCATCCTAGGCCGAAGGCGTCTGACGCAAGGTGTGCCGAGGCACGGCCTCCGCAGCCGGCCCCAGGACCGCCGCTGGCCCGGCGTTTCCCTCGACCGCGCCGGTGCGGAGCGTGGACCGGGCCGCGCGCGAGCCTAGGCTGCGCGGATGGCCCGCGAGCAGTACAAGGACACCCCCACCCCCCGGCGCTTCGCGCGCGAGCTGCCCAGCCCGGTGCCGCCGCATCCGGCGGATGAGCTGCTGACGCCGCAACGGCGCCAGGTCTTCCGCCAGGTCCTGGCGCGGCGCTGCCGGCGGCTGGTGGTGGTCGTCGAGAACTGCCACGACCCGCACAACGCCACCGCGGTCATCCGCACTTGCGACTGTTTCGGCCTGCACCGCGTCCACGTGACCACCGACCGCAGTCGCTTCAAGATCAACCGGCGGGTCTCGCAGGGTTCGCACCGTTACGTCGACCTACGGGTTCACGGTGATATCGCCGAGGCCTACGCCGCGTTGCGGGCCGACGGCTATCGCATCCTGGTCAGCGATCTGAGCGAGACGGCGGTGATCGGGCCGCAGCGACTCTCTGCGATGCTCGCCGAGCAGCCGCTGGCGCTGGTCTTCGGCAGCGAGGGTTTCGGCGTCAGCGCCCCGGCCAGCGCCCAGGCCGATGGGCACTTCCTCATCCCGATGGCCGGGTTCGCCCAGAGCCTCAATCTCTCGGTCAGCGTGGCTACCAGCGTCTACGCCTTGCGTGCCGACGCGCTCGCGGCTGATGCGCCCGGAGACCTGGATCCGGCAGAACAGCAATCCTGGTACGACACCTGGGTCCGCCTGCAGCGCGGTGCCGCCGCGGAGCGGTTGATCGCCGAGGCGGGCGACCACCTGCCGCCGGGCGATCCGCGCGCCCGGCTCGAGACCGACCGCCGCGGCGAGGAGCTGGAGACCTACGGCGCGCCCTGAACCGGCTCGTCGGCCGTCGGGGTCTCGGTGCCCGGCGTCAGCTCGCCCGGGCGACGCCGCTGCACCAGCGCGCCGAGCACGGCGCGATTGGCCCACAGGTACTCGATCATGCTGCCGGCGCTCAAGGCTGCGCAGACCCAGGTGCACACCGTGGCGTAGTAGAGCATCCAGTCACCAAAGCCAATGAAGGGCGCCAGCAGGGCGGGCAGGCCGAAGATGGAGATGATGGTGAAGCCCTGGGCCCAGGCCTTGGCCTTGCCGCTGGTGCGCGCGGCCAGGACCAGGCCCTTGGTCGCAGCCATGCTCCGCAGCGCTCCGGCGACGATCTCGCGCAGGATCATGACCAGCACCGGCAGGAACGGGACCAGGCCGGAGACATAGACCGGCCCGGTGGGGCCGTGACGTCGCGAGGCGAGGAAGACCAGCGGCTGGAGGATGGTGTTGGCCGGGTCGGGGACGACGAAGGCCTGGTTGTCGGTGCCGGCGGCGATGCCCGGTGGCAACAGCAGCAAGAGGAAGACCGCCTGGCGATAGAACACGTCGCAGAAGGGGTCGGCGAGGCGGCCGAAATCGGACACCTCGCCGCGGGCCCGGGCGACCTTGCCATCGAACAGATCGGTCAGCTCGGCCGCCGCGCACAGCAGACCGCAGACCCAGAACACCACCACCGGGTTCGCCGGCAGAACGAAATAGCACACCGCGATTGTCGGGGCGATGACGATCCGGGCCAGGGTGATGCGGTCGGCGAGGGTGATCATGGTGCTGCGCTCCGGCGGTTCTCAGATCGCGAGCAGGTTGTGGGCCCGCATGGCGGCGAACAGGCGGTGCTTGCCGTCATCGCTCATCGGCACCAGCGGCAGGCGGAACTCTTCAGTGCAGAAGCCCAGCGCCGCCATCGCGGTCTTGGCCGGAATCGGGTTGGTCTCGCAGAAGGCGACGGCCCAGAGCTCGCACACCGCGACCTGCAGCTCGCGCGCCCGGCCGAGGTCGCTCGCTGCGACCGCGGCGCAGAGATCGGCGACCAGCCGCGGGGCGAAGTTGGCGACCACGCTTACGCAGCCCTTGGCGCCGAGGCACATCAGCGGGAAGGTGAGATTGTCCTCGCCCGAGAACACGTCCACGCCGAGGCGCAACAGCTGCCAGGCCTGCTGCAGGTCGCCGCTGGCCTCTTTGACGCCGACCACGTTGCCGAGCTCGGCCACCCGGGCCGCGGTCTCGGGCAGCAGGTTGCTGCCGGTGCGACCGGGTACGTTATAGAGCATCAGCGGCAGGCCGCAGCTCTCGCGCACGGCGCGGAAGTGCTGGAACATGCCTTCCTGGTTCGGCTTGTTGTAATAGGGGACGATGGTCAGTATCGCGTCGGCGCCCGCGGCCTCGGCCTTGACCGCCAGGTCGACCGCTTCGGCGGTGCAATTGGAACCGGCGCCGGCGAGCACCGGCAGACGGCCCGCGGCCGCCTCGACGGTAAGGCCGATCATCTCCGCCTGTTCGGCATGGGTGAAGGCCGGGCTCTCGCCGGTGGTGCCGCAGGGCAGCAGGCCGCCGGTGCCGTTGGCCACGTGATGTTCGACCATCCGCCGCACGGCGTCGGCGTCGATCGCGTCGTCCTTCCAGGGGGTGACCAGGGCGACGATGCTTCCGGATAGCATGCTTTCTCCTTCAGGCGTCCGGCGGACGGGCCGCCGGGCCGTTGTCGTAGTCTGTCAGTGCGTAGCGTAAGTGATCAGTGCGGCCATGTCGGCCACCGCCTGGCGCATCCCCACCAGTACCGCCCGGCTGATGATGCTGTGCCCGATGTTCAACTCGCGCAGCAAGGGCAGGTGCAGCAGGTCGCGTACGTTGCGGTAGGTGATCCCGTGACCGGCGTGCAGGCGGATGCCCGCTTCGGCCGCCGCGGCCGCGGCGCGCTCCAGGCGGACCAGCTCTGCGTCGATCGCCGCCGTGGGACCGGTCATGGCCTGGACCGCGAGCCAGGCGTTGGCCCAGGCGCCGGTGTGCAGTTCGACGGCTTCGGCGCCGATGGCCGCCGCGGTGCGCACCGCATCGGCCTCGGGGTCGATGAACAGCGAGACCAGCACGCCGGCTTGCCGGAGGGCGTCGATGGTATGCCGCAGGCCGGCATCCTCGCGGTCCAGCCGCAGGCCGCCCTCGGTGGTCACCTCGGCCCGGCGTTCGGGCACCAGGCAGGCGGCATTGGGCCGCAGGTCGAGGGCGATGTCGAGGATGTCCGCGTCGACCGCCATCTCGAGGTTGAGGGTGCCCTTGAGCGTCTGGCGCAGCAGGCGGACATCGCGCTCCTGGATGTGCCGCCGGTCTTCGCGCAGATGAACGGTGATGCCGTCGGCGCCGCCGAGCTCGGCCAGCACCGCCGCTTCGACCGGATCGGGCTCCACGGTGCCCCGGGCCTGGCGCACCGTGGCCACGTGATCGATGTTCACGCCCAGATGGATCATGTTCGGCGCGCTCCTCGTGGCGGGGCGGGCAGTCGTCTGCCGCGGGGGCCGATGGGGCGCTCCGGGCCGCGACCGGCGCTTTGGCCCCGGGACGCGCCATTCAAGCGACGGGGTTCCGGCTCACAAGGGCCTTGTGCCGCCCCGGCGCGGTCGGTCGGCGGTGGCGTCGCCGGGTCGGCGGCTAGGCTGGGGGCCATGAGCAAACTCGCCTGTCTCCTTCTCGTGGTGGCCAGCGGCTGCCAGGTGCTGACCGCGGTCGAACCGGTGGACATCGTCGCTCGGGTCACAACGACCGACATCCGCGGGGAACCACCCCGGCCGGAGGTCGAGCTCCAGCTGCTTGCGGTGCCGGATGGCGTCGGTCTGACCAGCGGCGAGCGCCTGACGCTCCCGGTGGGGATCAAGCAGTGGGAGGCCTTCTGGCATCGCAGCGTCGGCAAGGCCTACGCCATCGAACTCCTGCGCGGCGGGGAGCACGGCTGGCGGATCGGCGAGATCGGCGAGCGGATCGGCGAGGACGAGCTCGCGGCATTGGGCGGCGGTGGTTCCGCCGCCGAGCCGGACGCCTCAGACGCAGCCGCCGCCGAGCCGGCAGTACAGGCGAGCGAGCCCGCGGAAAGCGCCGACGCGCCGGCGGTGCCGACCGATCCGCAGCAGGCTCCGGGCGCGGTCGATGCCCGGATTCGCGCGCAGCTGCGTGCTCAGGTGGCGATGGTCGCTCAGCGTCTGGCCGAACTGGAGACCGCCGGTCAGGCCGGCGCGGAGGTCAATCCCGAAGCGCGGGCCCTGCTCGAGCAGGAGCTCGCATCGCTCGGCGATCAACTCGCCGCGTTCACCCCGCAGGTCGACGCCTTTGATCGGGCCCTGGCGGCGGATCTGGCGCGGATCGCGCCGGAGGAGCTGAGCCCGGAGCAGCAGGCGGCGGTGCGCGACCTCATCCGGCTCACCGAGCTGCGCGCCGCGGGTGCGGGCAGCAAGGTGGCGACCCTGCAACGGTTGCGGGCCGAGCTGGCGGGTGAGGCAGGCGATGGCCTGCGCGACGAGGCCGCGTTGGCCGAAGCGATCGACGCGCTGCTCTCCGCCGATGCTGCGGCCGATGCGGCGGCCGCAGCGGCGCAGGTCGAGCTGTGGGTGCTCGACCCCGGTCCGACGGCGCTGGTCGCTTACAGCGGTCCGCTCGCGCGCGGGGTCGTGCAGCTGGCTTCCGGGGCGCGGCTACAGGTGCTCGCCGCCGATGGCCGCTACGCGGTCGTGGCGCCGCTCGATCGCGCCGACGAGCTGAGTGCCGGGGCGCGGGTGCTGGCCACCGCCGCGAGCGACGCGGAGCGATGACTACGGCTCGCACGCGCGACGGGATCCGGGCCGGGATCGCCGCCGAACTCGATCGGCTGGAGCAGACCGGCCATCGTCGTCGGCGCCCGGCGATCGACTCGGGCAACGACCGTACCATCGTGCTCGCGCAGCCCGGCCCCCGGCGACGATTGATCAACTGGGCCTCGAACGACTACCTCGGTTACACCCAGCACCGCAAGCTGCGCAATGCCGCCGCGCGTGCGCTGCGCAGCTACGGCGCCGGCGCTGGCAGCGCCCGGCTGCTCTCCGGTGGCCTGCGCTGCCACCGCCGGCTCGAACAGCGCCTCGCCGGCTGGCTGGGCTGCGAGGACGTGCTGATCACCACCAGCGGATTCCAGGGCAACCTCGCGACCATCGCCTCGCTGGCCGCATCGCGCCATGACGCGGTGGTGCTCGATCGTCTGTGTCATGCCTCGCTCTACGACGGCGCCCGGCTCTCCGGCGCACGGCTGCAGCGCTTCGCCCACAACGATCCGGCGGACTGCGCGCGCAAGCTCGCCCGGGTCGCCGATGCGCGGCGGGTGGTGGTCGCGGTGGAGAGCGTCTACAGCATGGACGGCGACGAAGCGCCCCTGTCGGCGATCGAGCGCGTCTGTCGTGACCACGGCGCCCTGCTGGTCGTCGACGAGGCCCACGCGCTCGGCGTGCTCGGCCCCGGCGGGCGGGGCTGCTGTGCCGAGGCCGGCATCCGGCCGGATGTGGTCACCGCCACCTGTTCGAAGGCCCTGGGTAGCCAGGGCGGGATCGTGGCCGCGGATCGGGTGCTGATCGACTACTGCGTCAATCGCGGGCGCAGTTTCATCTTCTCGACCGCCGCGGCGCCCGCGACCGCCGGCGCCGCAGTCGCGGCGCTCGACCTGCTGCGCGACGATCCGGAGCAGGGGCGGCGACTGATCGCCGAGGCCACCGCCCTGCGCGCGGCCATCGCCGCCCAGGGGTGGGAGGTGGTCCCCGGCCGCTCGCCGATCATCCCGGTGGTCGTCGGCGCCGAATCCGCCGCCTGCGCGCTCGCTGCGGCGCTGCGCGAGCGCGGACATTTCGCGCCTGCGATCCGCCCGCCCACGGTGCCGCCGGGCACCTGCCGCCTGCGGCTGACGCTGACCTCGGCCCACACCCGCAGCGATCGGCAGCGCCTGTTGCGCGATCTTGCCGCCATCCGAGCACGGCTGGTTGAATCTGGTTCCGCCGGTGACGGAGCGCGCGACGACTAGCCTCGCGCGAACGTGCCATCCGGCTGTATCGATCGGGTCGCGAGTCGGCAGCTGCGGATGCTTGCGATCGGCCGGTGGCGGCTATGCTGCTCGACCAACACCACGGAGGTCCGAGCTTGCGCTGTCCGTTCTGTGCCGTCGACAAGGACCACGTGGTGGATTCGCGCCTGACCGACGACGGCACTGCGATTCGGCGACGCCGGGAGTGCAGCGGTTGCGCCAAGCGCTTTACCACCTACGAGCGGGTGGAGAGCGAAGAGCAGTTGCGGGTGGTCAAGCAGGACGGTTCGATCGAGCTGTTCGATCGGCGCAAGATCCTGCGCGGTGTGCTCATCGCCTGCGAGAAACGGCCAGTCGCCGGCGACGCGGTGGAGGCGCTGGTCAACCGGATCCATCAGCAGATCCAGGCCGAAGGCAAGCGCGAGGTCCCGAGCAAGGAGATCGGCCAGCGGGTGATGCAGGACCTGCGCGACCTCGATCAGGTGGCCTACGTCCGCTTCGCGTCGGTCTATCGTGATTTCAAGGACCTCGACGATTTCATGCAGGAGCTGCGGCGGGTGATCGGAGAGCGCGATGGAGCCTAGTAGCATCGTCAAGCGCGATGGCTCCCGCCAGCGCTTCAATCGCGAGCGGATCACCGCAGCGATCGCCCGGGCCCAGGCGGCGGTGGGGATGTGCGACCCCGAACTGCTCGAGGAGCTCGGGCAGGTGGTGGTCGAGTACCTCGCCCGCACGGCCGAATCCGACACCATCGGCATCGAAGCGGTGCAGGACGCGGTGATCTACGTGCTCCAGGAGAGCGGGAACTACGATCTGGCCACCGCCTACCTCCGCTATCGCGACGCGCGCGAACGCGAGCGGCGGCGGCGCAATCTTGGCCAGTCCAGCGCCGAGCGGCCCAACCTGACGGTGGTCGGGTCGGACACCCGAGAGCGCCAGTGGCGGCGCGAACAGATGCGCGAGCTGATCATGGCCCATCGTTCGCTCGGCGAAAAGGCGGCCGACGACGTCCTGCTCGCGGTCGAGGAGTTTCTCGCCGACACCGATGTCACCGAGATCTCACACCATCTGCTCATGGGGCTGGTCGACGCGGCGATGGTTCGTAGTGGCCGTGCGGCCACCGCCGAGCGCTCCGGTGATCTGCGCATCAGCCGGGCAGACCTGCGCGAAGCGGTCGGCGGCGCCGCGGATGGGCGTGACGCGGTGATGGCCGCGGGCGAGCACGTCCTCGCGCAGCTGGCGTTGCACGAGGACTACCCGGTCGAGGTCCGGCGCCAGTTCTGTCGCGGCAGGCTGTGGGTCGATGGGCTGGCCGATCCGCGGCGCGGATACGAGTTTACCGCCACGCTCGATGGCCACCCCGATTCGTGGCAGGTGCTCAGCCAGGCCTTCGCTCTGGCCACCGCTGCGGCGCGGTCGTGGCGCAACGTCAACCTCATCATCCCGCCGATGATCCTCGGGCATCTCGAGCGCGGCGGCGAGGCGCTGATCGAGCCACTCGAGGAGCTCTCCAGCCTTGCCCACTGCTACCTTTATTGCGATGGGCGTACGCCGCTGCTCGATGACTGGCCCTTCCGCTCCAAACGCATCAGCATCGCGTCCTATGCCGAGGATTTTCTCCTGCTCGGCAGGCTGCAGGAGATGGGGCTCGAGCACTTGTCTGGTCCGCATCTGATGCAGGGGCGCTACCGGCGCCGCATCGCCGGTCTGTTCGCGCTCAACGCCCAGGGCTTCGAAGAGGAATATTCCCAGATGGATCTGTTGGCCATGGCGCTGGTATCGGCCGCGCGCGTGCGTCAGCGACAGCTATCGGCCGATTCGGAACTGGCTGGCGCGGGGATCCGCTACGCCATCTACGGTCTGCCGCCGACCTCGCCGAGCAACGAGTACCTCGAACGCCAGGTGGTCCAGGAGGGTTTGCGCTCCGGCATCGCGCTGCAGCGCACCAGTCATCTGACCGGCGAGGCCTGCGAGCACCTCGGCCGCCTGTTCGACTAAGGTTGGCCTCCGCCCACAACCCAAGGGTTGAGCATAGGGCACCGGCCCACCTTTGACGCCTCCCTCAGAGCTCCAAACCTCGGTACCGTCAGCGAGTGGAGCCCAGCCAGGCTTGGCTGGGCGACCGGCCGACCGAGGGG
>JBEPXK010000035.1:0-14463 GCA_041641915.1 Planctomycetota bacterium | reverse complement strand
AGCGAGGTGACCGCCGCGCCGGATACACCCACCGCTGCCGCGTCGGCGGCGACGCCAGCAGTGGCAACGGATGGCGGCGATGAACCCGTGGCCGACGGACCGGAGCCTGCCGAACCCGCCGGGGCGTCGGCGGTCGACGGCGATCTGGCCGCCGCCATCCGCGCGCTCTCCGGGTCGCCGGCGCCGGCGCCGAGCCCGCTGCTGCCGTCCTTCGAGGAGGTCGAGCGTACCCTCGAGGAAGAGGGCGATGGCGGAATGGAGAGTGGACGCCCGGGCGGGAACGAGTAGACCGTCCTCTAGACAGTTCCGTCGCCCCAGCGCCAACGGAGGCCCCTGCACATGGCCCTATTCGTCTGCAATGATCGTCTGGCCACCGCCTGCCGTGTGGCCGATGTCATCGAAGAGGCCATCAAACAGAACCCCGAGCTGGTCCTCGCCCTGGCGACCGGGTCGACGTCGGGCCGCGCCTATCGCGAGCTGGCCGCGCGCTACTGCCGGCGCATAGACCTGACCTTCCGCTTCGTCACCACCTTCAATACCGATGAATTCCTGGGTATTCCGCCGGAAGACCTGCGCAGTACCCGGTATTTCATGAACGAGCACCTGTTCAGCCAGATCGACATCAAGCGCGAGAACACCTTCATCCCGCGCGGTAACTGCGTCGATCCCGAATCCGAGTGCGTAGCGCTCGAGCACCTGATCAGCGCTCGCGGCGGTATCGACCTGGCGGTACTCGGTCTGGGCCACAACGGCCACGTCGGATTCAACGAGCCCGGCAGCGGCGTGCGCACTCGCACCCGGACGGTCGAATTCACCCCGTCGACCCTGGCCGGGCTGAGCGACGGTCACCGTTTCCGCAACCTCGGCGAGACGCCCACCGGCGCGATCACCATGGGCATGGGAACGTTGCTCAAGGCGCGGCACATCGTGCTCATCGCCACCGGGATCGGCAAGGCACAGGCGGTGACCCGGGTGTTCTCGCGTCGTCCTGGCCCGGCGACCCCGGCGAGCCTGCTGTTGTCGCATCCACGCTGCGATGTGATCGTCGACAGCGATGCGGCCTCGGCGATCAGGCGCGATGACATCATCCAGCATCATGTCTGAGGCTTCTTTCAGAGGGGGCGCTGCCCCCTCGCGCCTTCGGCGCGTCCCAGCTGCGCTTGCGCTGCGTCGGCCCGGTGGCCCCACCGGGGCCGGCTATCGCTGCGCGATGCCGGTTCCGCCCTGCGGCCCATTATCGCAGAAAACCACCCTCGGTCGGCCGACCCGTTGACGACGGTTCTTGCCGTTCGAAGGTGCTGCGCGAGCGTTGAGGGGAGAGTCATGAGCAGCCGGACCCATGCCGCGGCCACGGAGCGACCCGATGATGGAACCGCCCTTGACCCTGGCGCGTTGGGATGGAGCGAGAACCGCCTGGCGATGGTGGCGGCAGCCATCGGTTGCGATTCGGACCTGATCAGGGCCGCCGCGCGGGTGCGCAAGCGCCCCGACAACGTCTTGCGGATGCTGGTCCGCGCCCTCAGCCGCGAAGAGATCGCGATCATGGAGGGTCGCGGTTGTCGCGCCGATGACTGGTCCTGCGTGCGGGTGGCCGAGGATTTTGACCCCTTCCGCGTGCGCCGGACCCATTTCGTCGGCCCCTGCGTGCTCGGGCGTTTCGATGGTGAGGTCGAGGTCGAGCCGGGCATCAGCCTGCCCACCGGCGTCTACGGTTGCACCCTCATCGCCTGCCAAGTGGGCAACAACGCGCTGATGGAGAATGTCCGCTTCGCCGCCCACTGCGTGATCGATCGCGAGGCGGTGATCTTCGACGTCGGCTCGATCACCGCTTCGGGCGAGGCCCTTTTCGGTTGCGGCCAGACGCTCGGTCTGTGCCTGGAGACCGGCGGTCGCGAGCTGCCGTTGTGGGCCGAGGTGCGCGTCGATGCGGCGGCGCAGGTCTGTCGTTTCCGCACCGACAGCGAGGGGCAGGACGCGGTGCGCGCGGCGGTGGAGCGCTACGTCGCCGCCATCCGCAGCCCGGTGGCTTGGGTCTGCCGCTCGGCGGTGGTCCGTCACACCGACAAGGTGCGCGATTGCTACATCGGTCCGGGGGCTCGGGTCGACCACGCCCTGGGGCTGGAGAACGCGGCGCTGCTCTCCTCGCGGGAGGAGCCGACGGTGGTCGAGGGCGGCGCGAGCGTGCGCGACGCGGTGCTGCAGTGGGGCGTGCGCGTTTCCGGCAACGCCATCGTGCGCAACGCCGCGCTGCTCGAACACAGCGGAGCCGACGAGAACGGGATCATCGAGCAGAGCCTGATCGGTCCCAACTCGAGCATCGCCCGGGGCGAGGTCACCGCCTGTCTGGTCGGTCCGTTCGTCGGTTTCCATCATCAGAGCCTGCTGATCGCGGCCTTCTGGCCGGCCGGCAAGGGCAACATCGCCTACGGCGCGATGGTCGGCAGCAACCACACCGGCCGCAGCCCCGACCAGGAGATCTGGCCGGGCGAGGGGACCTTCTTCGGCCTCGGCTGTTCGATCCGCTTTCCCAGCGATTTCTCGCGCAGTCCCTATTCGCTCTTCGCCGCTGGCGTCTCCACCCTGCCGCAGCGGCTGTGCATGCCCTTCAGCCTCATCAGCACGCCGGTTGAACCGCTCGATGAGGAGAGCGACGCGAGCGTGCCCCGGGCCTTCAACGAGCTCTCGCCCGGATGGGCGCTCTACGCCAACGCCTACGGGCTCGAGCGGATCGAGATGAAGTTGGCCGCGCGCGATCGCTCGCGGCGGCATCGCATCCGTTATCAGGTACTGCGGCCGGAGGTGATGGCCCAGGTGCGCGAGGCGCTCGAGCGGCTCGAATCGGTCACCACGCGCCATCCGGTCTATCTCGAGCAGGACATCGACGGCCTGGGCAAGAACTTCTTGCGTGAGGAATCGCGCCAGCAGGGGATCGCCGCGTATCGCCGCGTGCTCCAGCGCTACGCCCTGCGGATCCTGCTCGGCGAGGCCGAGGGTAGCCTGACCATCAGCGGCAGCGCCGAGATCGCCCACGAGCTGCTCGGCTGGTTGATGCCCGATAGCGATTTCGCCGCCCGGATGGAAGCGCTGGTCGAGATCGAGCGCGACAACGCGCGGATCGTCGAGCGCAGCCGTGCGAAGGACACCGCGCGGGGGCAACGCGTGATCGAAGGCTACTGCGGCACCCACCCGCCGGTGGCCGAGGACCCGGTGGTCCAGAGCGCCTGGCGCCGGGTGGAGCGGACCGGCGAACGCATCGCGGCGGTGTTGCGGGAGCGGCCAGCCGGCGGATGTGGTCGGTAATCCTGAACGGATGCGGACGTCTTCGTGATCATGAGGATGCTCGCCTTGTCCCTGGGTCTGTGGGTTTGCGCTGCGGCGCCGCTCGTGGCGGCGGAATCCGGGTTGGTGCGCCTCGAGCTGTACTCGGGGCGCTTCCTGGTCGGGCGCTATCTGCCCGAGGACTCGCTGATGGTGACATGCGATCCGGTTACCGGCGCCGCGCGCGGGGTGATCAAGCTGCGCGCCGACGACGTGGTCGCGGTCGAGCCGCTGGACGCCCCCGCGACCCCGGTCGGCTCGGGGAGCGTCCCGGCGGCCGGGGTCGAAGCGGCAGCGCCGGCTCTGGCGCTCGATCCCGCGAGCCAGCTCGCCGAACTGCGTCAGCTCGCGGGGCAGCTCGCCGACAAGCTGGATGACGAGCTCGATCTGATCGCGGACTACGCCGCCATCGGCGAGATCAACGCCCTGGCCAAACAGCTGAAGACCCGGTCGCAGGGCGCGCAGGAGGCGGCGCAGGCCGCGCTGCAGGCGCGCAAGCAGGCGATGGCGCTCTCCCGGCCGGCGCTCGCGAGCCTGTTCACCCAGCTGGCGACGGTCCTCGCCGGGCGGGCGCGGTACTTCCAGGATCAACGCGATCGCGTCGCCCGCTACACCCGCTTCATCCCGCAGGTCCGCGAGTCGCTGGAGGCCGCGCGCGCGGTATTCGCCCAGGCCGACGAGGTGGCGCGGCAGCATCTGGCCGTTGAGCAGGAGCTGCAGGACGAGCCGCCGGCCGCTCCGCCACCCGCGGAGCCGGATGGCCCCGGGGTCGACGCTCCCTGACCCGGTCTCCGGCGGGATCGGCTTGTGTCCGCCCCGCGCCTCGTAGGATCCGGCCCCACGCACGGGAGGCGGTTCCATCATGGCGCGCGAGATCAACGGCGGCCTCAATGGCCAGGGCATGCGCATCGCCATCGCGGTGTCGCGTTTCAACAGCAATGTCAGCGAGCGTCTGCTCGAGGGCGCCTGCGACGCGCTGCAACGCAACGACGTCGCCGCGGACGACATCACCTGCGCCCGCTGCCCCGGCGCCTGGGAGCTGCCGCTGGTCTGCGACCGGCTCGCCGCCAGCGGTCGCCACGATGCGGTGATCGCTCTCGGTTGTATCATCCGCGGCGATACCCCGCATTTCGACTACGTCGCCGCGGAGTGCGCCAAGGGCGTTGCCCAGGCCGGGCTCAAGCACGCGGTGCCGGTGATCTTCGGCGTGCTGACCACCGATACGGTCGATCAGGCGCTCAACCGCGCCGGGCTCAAGAGCGGTAACAAGGGCTTCGACGCCGCGCTTGGCGCAATCGAGATGGTCAACCTGCTGAGGGATCTGTGACCCAGTCCCGACGCAAGCTCGCGAGCCTGCGCCGCCACGGCCGCCGTCTCGCCCTGCAGCTGCTCTACGCCTTCGAGCAGAAGCGCTATGTCGATGACGGCATGCTCGGCGTTGAGGAGTACCACCGCGACCTCGACCCCGAGGCGCTGTCGTTCGGCCGGGAGCTGTTCGCGCTCTTCTGCGCCAATCGCACCCCGGTGGACGCGGTGGTCGACGGCCGTCTGAACAACTGGACGCTCGGCCGTCTGGCCATCCTCGACCGCTGCGTTCTGCGCCTGGGCAGTGCGGAGCTGCTCTACCGCGAGGACACGCCGCCGAAGGTGGTGATCAACGAATACATCGAACTGACCAAGCGCTTCGGCTCGGAACGCCGGACCACCGGCCTGGTCAATGGGGTGCTCGACCGGATCGCTCGCGAGCATCGTCCGGCGTGAGGGCCCGGCGGGCCGCAGCGTGGGCGCGTGGGCGTCGGTGTGTGCCCCGGGTGTCGCCTGCGCCTCGCTCGCGGCCACCGTCCGGGTCGGCGGCCTGTGACCGCATTTGCTGCGGGCCTGGCGAGGCCGCCGGCCGATGGGGGCGCGAGGAGCCTCCTTTGATGGGAGCGTCATGAGGGACCGCGCTGACGATCGGCAATGGATGCACCGCGCATTGCGCCAGGCCGCGCGCAGTTGTGGTGCCACCTGGCCCAATCCGGGGGTGGGCTGCGTGCTCGTCGGCGCGGACGGACGGTTGATCGGCGAGGGGCGGCACCGCCGCTGTGGCGATGCCCACGCCGAGGTTGCCGCGCTGGAGACCTGCCGCGCGGCCGGGCACGACCCCGCCGGTGCCACGGCCTACGTCACGCTCGCCCCGTGCACCACCGCGGGGCGTACGCCGGCCTGCAGCGATGCGCTGATCCAGGCCGGGGTCGCCCGGGTGGTCGCGGCGATCGGCGATCCCTCGCAAGAGAACGCCAGATCGGTGTTCGTTGCCGCCGGGATCGCCTACGAGGAGGGGTGTTGCGCCCGATTGGCCGAGCAGGTGCACGGCGGCTTCCTGATGCGGGTCTCGCGCGGGCGGCCGCGGTTCACCGGCAAATGGGCGATGACCATCGACGGCTGCATCGCGGCGCACACCGGTGCCAGCCAGTGGATCAGCCACGCCGAAGCGCTGTTGCTCAGCCGCCGCCGCCGTCGCGCCTTCGATGCTCTGCTGGTCGGGGTGGGCACGGTGATCCGCGACGATCCGCAGCTGCTCTCACGGCTGACCGACGGCCGCACGCCCCTGCGCATCGTGGTTGTCGGCGAAGCTTCGGTGCCGTTGACAGGCCGCCTGGTGAGCACCGCGGCGTCGTACCCGGTTCTGGTGGTCCACGACCGGCGGGCGAGCGACGAGCGGCTGGCGGCGCTGCACGCCGCCGGGGTGCGCACGCTGGCGGTGCACGACGCCCACGATCCGGTGGCGGTCGGTGCCGCCCTGGGCGAGTACGGGCTCAATGAGGTGCTGGTCGAGGGCGGGGCGCGGGTCCACGGCGCCTATCTCGACGCTGGGATCTACGACCGGTTGGAGTGTTACATCGCTGCGCGCAGCATCGCCGGCGGGATGGGCGTGGCTGGGCTCAATGGCGTGGCGACCATCGCCGAAGGGACCGCCTGGCAGCTGGAGCAGCGCCCAACGGTGCTCGGCGATACGATCGTCTGTCGCTATCGCCGCCAGAATGATCAGGACGACGGGTGATCACCTTCGTCGGCGATGTCCACGGCTGGCTCGACCGGCTCGAGCGGGTGGTTGCGCAGAGCCAGGGCACGATCGTCTTCCTCGGCGATCTGATAGACCGTGGGCCCCAGTCACGTGAGGTGGTCGCGCGGGTGCGCGAGCTCTGCACCGCCGGGCGGGCGCAGTGCGTGATGGGTAACCACGAATACGCCTTCATCCGCGCGCTCGGTGTGCCGGGGCGTGGCATTCCCGGCGACGCGGCGCTGCATGATTTCTGGCTCGAGTTCTACGGCGGCTGGGCCACGGCCCGCTCCTACGGCGCGGCCGAGGGGGGCGAGGCTCTGCGTACGGCGGCGGCCGCAGACCTGGAATGGATGGTCGACCTGCCGTGGTACCTCGAAGGCGAGACCGAGGGCCACGCCTATCTCGTCGCCCACGCGGGGCTTTCGCGCGAACCGCTGGCGCGCCAGCTGGCGCGGATGGCCAACGCCCCCGAGCGCTACGGCCCGGAGGTCGAGTTGCCCGAGGATCTCTACGCCAAGAACCGGGTCGGCACCTATCCGCTCGACATGCCGGTGGGCACCACCGTGGTCTTTGGCCATGTGCCGCTACCCGAGGCCTTGATGACCGGTGAATGTCTCGGGGTCGATACCACCGGCGGTTGGCCGGGCGCGCGGTTGACGGGGGTGATCTGGCCGGAAGGGCGGATCATCCGCTCCTGACCCCTCCTGGTGGGCAGGGCTGCCTTGTCAACGCCCGCAGGCGACCTATGACCCGGGACAGGAGCAGGTATGGCCCAGACCGCAGACGGCATGAACTACGCGCCCGAGGGCGCCTTGGATCCGGTGGTGGGGCCCGGCGAGTTCCCCTTTGCGGCCATGGCGCTCGACCACGGCCACATCAACGGGCAGTGCAACGGGCTGATCGAGGCCGGTGGTACCCTGACCAAGGTCTGGGATCCCGATCCGGCCAAGGTCGCGGCGTTTCGCGAGCGCTTCCCCCAGGCGGCGGCGGCGAGCGGCCCGGCGGAGATCCTCGAGGATCCCACGATCAAACTGGTCGCCGCGGCCGCAGTACCGAGCGAACGCGGGCCGCTCGGTTGCACGGTGATGCGCCACGGCAAGGACTACTTCACCGACAAAGCGCCGTTTACGACCATGGCCCAGCTCGAGACCGCGCGCGCGGTGGTCGCCGAGACCAGCCGCAAGTACATGGTCTACTATTCGGAGCGTCTGCACGTCGAGTCGGCGGTGCGCGCCGGCCAGCTGGTCCACGATGGCGCCATCGGTCGGGTGATCCAGGTCATCGGCCTCGGGCCGCACCGGCTCAACGCCGCGACGCGTCCGGCGTGGTTCTTCGAGCGTGAGCGCTACGGCGGGATCCTGATCGACATCGGTTCGCACCAGATCGAGCAGTTCCTGTTCTACACCGGCGAGGAGGACGCCCGGATCCTCGCCAGCTCGGTCGCCAATTACGACAATCCCGCGTATCCTGAGCTCGAGGATTTCGGTGACATCAACCTCGTCGGGGCCAACGGCGCCAGCGGCTATCATCGCGTCGATTGGTTCACCCCCGAGGGCCTGGCGACCTGGGGCGACGGGCGCCTGTTCCTGCTCGGTACCGAGGGCTACATCGAGCTGCGCAAATACTGCGATATCGGCCGCGATGGGCGGGGCGATCAGCTCTATCTCGTTGACCGTAAGGGGGCCCACCACTTTACTCTCGGCGGGCAGGTCGGCTTCCCGTTCTTCAAGGACCTGATCGTCGATTGCCTCGAGCGCAGCGAACGGGCGATGACCCAGGCCCACGCTTTCAAGGCCGCCGAGCTGTGCATCCAGGCTCAGGAGCAGGCGGTGCGCGTGGCTGCGGAGGGCGGCCGGCCGGTTCAGAAACTGTAGACGATCCCGATCAGCGTCTCCTGCCGCACGGCGAGCTCGTTGTAGCCGCCCGCTTCGTTCGGGGCGTCTTCCGGCTCGCCCTCGTAATACGCGCGCAGGTCGAGGTCGATATCGATGTAGGCGGTCAGAGCGATGGTCGCGCTTGCGGTGAGCAGATGCGTGACGTGGCCAAGGTCGCCGAATTCGGAGAAGACCTCGTAGCGTAGCTTGTAGCCGATGTCCGCGTGGGGCCGAGCCTGGAAACGCACGAGACCCTCGGGGCCGAACTCCCACTCCAGGTCGCGCGAGTCGGCAGTGGGGCTGAACCGCCGCTGCGCGCGCACGCCCAGACGCAGGTCGAGGCTCCAGCGCGGTTCGTCCTCGATCTGCACGCGGCTGCTGCGCTGCTCGCCGTAACCGGTGCTGGCGGTGACCAGCAGCGGATCGAAGGGATCCTCGCGCGGTTCCGGGCCGGTGAATACGCTGGTCAAACTCCAGGCGCCGTAGGCGTAGCGCGGGCGTTGGAACAGCGCCTTGTAGACGCCGTCGTACTCGATCAGGTCGTTGCTTTCGAACCACTCCTCCTCGTCCTGCTTCTGCTGGCCGAACTTGAGCTCGAGCGTCTGTTCGAGCGCCTGGTGCGGTGCGGTCCAATCGAGCGCGCCGTCGAAGGTGGCGGTCCAGGTGACGGTCTGCTCGGTCGAGGCGATGCTCGGGTCACGCGACTGCTCGGCGTTGTCGATCAGGATGCTGTTGAGGAACAGCCCGATGCGCCCGTCGTGGTCCCAGCCGTAGTCGGGTTCGTCATCTGCAGCGGCCTCCGGCGCCGCTTCCTCCTCGGCCGCAGCGGACGCGACGGACAGCAGCAGCAGGGGAGTGAGAACGGCCAGCGGGCGCAAAGAGGCAAGGGGCATGTCGGCCTTCCGGCTGCGATGCGAAACGAGCTGTCGAGTGTCGGATGCGGAGCAGGGGTGCAAGGCCGCGCCGGGCGGGCGACGCCCGGCGCGGCATGCCCGGTGCTCAGGAGGCAGCGCGACGATCGTTGAGGCGGACCTGCAGCTGACCGTCGTGCGCGTCGACCTCCGCGCGGCTGTGTGCCGGCAGCTCGCCGGCGATCACCAGGCGGCTGAGCTCGAGCGCCACGTGCTTCTCGAGGTAGCGCCGCAGGGGGCGTGCGCCGTAGTTGGGGTCGTAGGCCTCGCGGAGGATGACCTCGGTTCCCGCCGGGGTGACGGCGAGCTCCACGTCCTGATCGCGCAGGCGTTCGCCGAGTTGGGCGATCTGCAGGTGCACGATCTGGCGCAGGTCCTCGCGGGTCAACGGGGCGAACACCACCACGTCGTCGAGCCGGTTGAGGAACTCGGGGCGGAAGTGCTGGCGCACGGTGTCGAGCACCGCCTGCTTGACCCCCGGCTTAAGCTCGCCGCTCTCGGTCACGCCCTCGAGCAGGTGTTCGGCGCCCATGTTCGAGGTCATGATCACCACCGTGTTGCTGAAGTCGACCGTGCGGCCCTGACCGTCGGTCAGGCGGCCCTCGTCGAGCACCTGGAGCAGGGTGTTCCACACCTGCGGGTGGGCCTTCTCGACCTCGTCGAACAGGATCACGCTGTAGGGGCGGCGGCGGATCGCCTCGGTGAGTTGGCCACCCTCGTCGTGACCGACGTAGCCCGGAGGCGAGCCGATCAGGCGGGCGACCGAATGCTGTTCCATGTATTCGGACATGTCGAGCCGGACCATCAGGTTCTCGTCGTCGAACAGCTCCTCGGCCAGGCTCTTGGCCAGCTCGGTCTTGCCGACACCGGTCGGGCCGAGGAACAGGAACGAGCCGGTGGGCTGATGCGGCCGCGACAGGCCGGCGCGCGAACGCAGCACCGCCTCGGCGACGGCGTCGACCGCCTCGTCCTGGCCGATCACCCGCCGGTGCAGCTGATCGGCGAGGTTGAGCAGGCGCTCGCGTTCGTTCTGGCCCAGTTTGGTCACCGGGATGCCGGTCCAGCGGCTGACCACTTCGGCGATCTCTTCGGTGCCGACCTGCTCCGAGAGCAGGCGGTGTTCCTGGTTGCCGGCCTCCGCCTCCTCGGCGGCGGCCGCGATCCGGCGTTCGAGCTCGGGGATGGTGCCGTAGCGTAGTTCGGCGACCTTGGCGAGGTCGTAATTGCGTTCGGCGACGGCCATTGTCTGGCGCGCGTCCTCGAGTTCCTGGTGGGCGGCGCGCAGCGAATCGACCCGTTCCTTCTCGTGCTGGTATTGCGCCCGCAGGGCCTTGAGCTCCTCCTCGATGTGCGCTCGTTCCTCGCGGACCTTCTCCAGGCGTTGGCGCGAGGCCTGGTCATCTTCGTTCTCCAGCGCGGTCGCCTCGACCTCGAGCTGGAGCTGCCGGCGTTCGAGCTGGTCGATCACCGTGGGCTGGCTGTCGAGTTCGACCCGCCGGCTGGCGCAGGCTTCGTCGATCAGATCGATCGCCTTGTCGGGCAGGAAGCGCGCGGTGATGTAGCGCTCGGAGAGCTGCGCCGCCGCGACCAGCGCGGCGTCGGCGATGCGCACGCCGTGGTGGGTCTCGTACCGTTCCTTGAGTCCGCGCAGGATGCTCACGGTGTCCTCGATCGAGGGTTCGCCGACGTAGACCTGCTGGAAGCGACGTTCGAAGGCCGGGTCCTTCTCCACGTGACGGCGGTATTCGTCGAGGGTGGTGGCGCCGATGCAGCGCAACTCGCCGCGGGCGAGCATCGGCTTGAGCAGGTTGGCCGCGTCCATCGCACCGTCGGCCTTGCCCGCGCCGAGTACGAGGTGGATCTCGTCGATGAACAGGATCACTGTCCCGCTGGCGTTCTGGACCTCCTTGAGCACGCCCTTGAGGCGTTCCTCGAATTCGCCGCGGTACTTGGCGCCAGCGACCAGCGCACCCATGTCGAGGCTGATGACCCGTCGGTCGCGCAGGCTGTCGGGCACGTCGCCGCGGACGATGCGTTGGGCCAGGCCCTCGACGATCGCGGTCTTGCCCACGCCCGGGTCGCCGATGAGTACGGGGTTGTTCTTGGTCCGGCGGGAGAGCACCCGGATCACCCGGCGGATCTCCTCGTCGCGGCCGATGACCGGATCGAGCTTGCCGTCGCGCGCGGCCTGGACCAGATCGTGGCCATAGCGTTCGAGCGCCTCGAAGCCGCTCTCCGCCTGATCACCCTCCACGCGGCGCCCGCCGCGGACGCCGGCGATGCTGGCCTCGAGCGTCTTGGCGTCGAGCCCGGCGCCGGCGAGGATTTCACCGACGGTCCGGTCTGCGGCCAGCTCACGCAGCAGGTGGTCCACCGCGAGGTGGGTGTCGCCGGCCTTCTGCTGGCGCTTGACGGCCTGGCCGAGCAGACGGCTGAGGTTGGCCGAGGGGGTCGGCTGGGGCGCCGGGTCCTGGCTGGGCATGCCGGCGAGCGGACGGCGCAGGGCGGCGAGGATCGCCGCCGGATCGGCGCCGCTGCGCTGGGCGATGCGCGGGGCCAGGCCCTCCTCGTCCTCGAACAGGGCGCAGGCGAGGTGGAGCGGTTCGATCTGGGCGTGCTGGAAGTTGGCGGTGATCTCCGCCGCCGCCTGGAGCGCGGCACGGGTCTTTTCGGTGAATTGCTCTGGATTGAGCATGGCTGGTCTCCGTTCGGGTTGCCGATGCAGCGCAGCGCGCGGCGGCGGCATCACCGGAAACAGCTCCGGGCGCGCGCCGTGCGATGCCGTGTGACGGAAGCCATGCCAAATCCATGCCAAGTTCAAATGGACCTGCTCATCAAAGGGGCCCCTTTGGATCCCCCAGTCGTCGCCTGCGGCTCTCCGCGGCCTCTGTCGGGGTTCGCGGCCTCCGGCCGCGTTTCCGCTGGGCCTGTGGCCCATTTTCGGCGGAACCACCCCTCTCTCGGCCGAGCCTGGCTGGTCTCCGCAGCCTGATGGGCATGGTGCCTTGGACTCAGAGTGACCCGTCGAAATGGCCATACCCTGCCGATGAACGTGTCTTTATGACAACATCGCAGCGTTCATATCAGGCCAACATGGCTTCGCGATCGGGGCGGTGGCGGCGCAAGTGAAGACGGTAAAGTAACTTGCGTTGTCAGCCCGTCGGTTCGCCGAGGTTGTCAGCGCTGGACGGGAAGGGCTCGTCGGCCACGTAGCAGGCGGCCGCGGGGTGGCCGCCGCCGCCGCGGTTGGCGGCGATGCGTTCGCAGTCGATCCGACACGAGCGCAACGAATGGACCCAGCGGCCATCGGGGCGCATGAAGAACACGATCGCCAGGTCGAGGCCGAGACCGCCGGCGTCGGTTGCGGTGTAGACCAGCTCGCCGACTTCGCTGATTAGCGTCGCGCTGTTGACCGCCAGGGCGGACACGCCGCGCAGGCCGTAGGGCTCGCTCACCTGCATTCCGCGCCTGGCGATCCGGCGCACCCGCTTGTCGGTGCGCCGCACGATCGGGGCACCGTGGCGGCGCAGCTGCTCGCAATCGCGGGCGAAGATCTCCTCGGGACGCTGGTCGCCGGTCAGGTCGTCGAGGGCGGCGACCACCGCGCGGCTGTCGGGGTGCTCCCAGCGCCACAGGTCGCGCGCGCGGATGTGGCCCAGCACCGGGGGGGGATCCTGGTCTGGGAACAGCGCCCGCCAGGTGAGGATGGCGGCGCACTCGTCCTCCGCGAACAGCCCCCAGCCGAGCTCGGCGTGGGTCGCGCGATGGGTGCGGTGGTGATCGATCCAGCAGATGCTCGCCGCCTCGCGTTCGAGCCGGCGCATGGTCGGCGGATCGAACGCGAAATCGACCACGTACACGCTCGCGCCGAGCACCGGCGGCGCCTGATCGCCGTACTGGCAGGGGATGCAGCGCGCCTTCGGATGCGCGCGGCGCACGATCGCGGCTGCGGCGCGGCCGTCGAGACAACCGCGGTGGAAGAAGCAGAGCACGGGCGGTTCGGGGCTGAGCACGGCGTCGGGTCCGAGGAGCGTTCGTGGCCCTGCGGCCGGGTTCATGCCGGGTCTGGGTGACAACTACCGGGAACGGGACTCGAACCCGTACGGCCTTGCGGCCAGGAGATTTTAAGTCTCCCGCGTCTGCCAATTCCGCCATCCCGGCCGGCGGCCGTCATGGTGGGAGCGTTCGGGAGGCGGGCAAGCGCCGGGGTCGCCACCGGGAGGCGACGGGCCACCGGTCCGGAGCAGCGGGCCGCGGTTCAGAAATCCTCGCCGGTGAGGTCGGGCTCGGGTTGCGGCGGCGGCGGGGGTTCGACCGGGCCCTGACGCTGGTTTCCGTCGTCCGGCTCCGTTTCGGCGTCGGATTCGGGCTGCGTCTGGTCCCCGTCGCTCTCGTCCTCCGGCTGCGTGTCCGGTTCGTCGAGGCTGAACAGGTCGTCTGCTTCAGGTTCGCGTTGGGGGATGGCCGTCTTGCCGATGGTCTGTTCGAGCGCGGCCAGGGCGTCCTCCTGCTCGTCGTCGACATAGAAGGCCGTCAGCCGGACGTAGCCGGCGCCGTCGGTGCGGTGGAGCAACACCGCCGTGGCCAGGCGGCGGTAGTCGCTCTCCTTGTAGCTGTAGGTGGTCCTCCAGCCCTCGAAACCGCCGTGGCTCACCGGCTGGGTCTCTTCGACGATCGCGAATTGCGGGCGGATCTGGGCGATGTCCTCGAGGGTGCGGCGCCAGGTGGCATCGAGCGCGGCGTGCTCGCTGGACATGGATTCGACATGCGCGGCGATGTAAGCGGTCACGCTGTTCGGGTCGTACCAGGTGGCGTCTGCGCTGCGGTCGATCGGCTTGGCATTGCGGTACCACAGTTCGGGGCCTTTGACCACGACACCGGTCGTCTCGTCGATGTAGGGGCGTTGGGTCGGCGAGGCGGTGCTGCTCTGCGCGACCGGATCCATGCCCAGCGCGAGGCGGATGTCGTTGTTGTTGGGGTCGGCCTGGAGGCCCGTGGTGAAGGCGCGGTGGGAGAGCTGGCGGGCGTTGGGCAGCAGGTCGGCGTGGCGGTCGACCCAGCGTCCGAGTTCGTAGAAGCCCTGGGCATTGCGCCAGTCGAGCGCGGCGAAGCGCTGTTCGAATTCGCGGGTCAGCGATTCGGCCACCGGCAGCCAGCCGGAGAACTCCTCGCTGGTGTGGTAGACGTAGCCGAGCCGGCTCATCATCGCTTCGATGTCGGCCGGGCCCTTCTCGGAATCGTTGTCGGCGGTCTTCTCGCGCGCCCAGGCGGCGCTGCCGAGTTCGGCCGCGAGGTCCGGTGCGTCGAGCCGTTC